>JALSPJ010000172.1 GCA_026985995.1 Anaerolineales bacterium | reverse complement strand
CGGACGCGGTGCAGCCTGTGGTGGCCGCGGCCTTTGGCGGCCGCACGGCCCCGCGCGCCTTGATGAAGGCCGTCACCGCGGCCATTTTGCGGCACCACAACGCCCAGGCCTACCAGGCCCGGCCCTATCGCCTGCACCCGCGCGCCCCGCAGGCCGTGGCCCAGGCCCTGGCCGTGTTTGACCTGCCCGCCGAGTGGGCCCGGCGCCTGCGCTTAGAGGCCGACGCGCCCACGCCCGACCGGTATTTGCCCTACCCCGAGCCCGGGCCTCAGGACCCCGAGTGGTGGGCCGTGTGGCTTTACTTCTTGCTGGTGCGAATTTTGCGCCTGACCGATGGCTTGTCGCAACAAGCGCAAGTTGCTTGAAGGAGAGGCCTATGCCCCCCAACGCGCTCCAAATTCCCAAATTCAGCGGCACCTACGCCGACGCGCTGTTGGCCTATGGCGTGCTGCGCCTGTTGGGCCAGTGGTTCGCCCAGGCAGGGCTGCGGGCCCGCCTCACTTTGCGCGATGTGGGCCCGGCTTATCAGGTGCAGTGGGAACCGCCGCGCGCCTTGCCCGTGTCGCAGGCGCGCTACTTCGCCAGCCCCGCGCCCTTCTTGCTGAACCGCAAGGCCCCCGAGCCGCCTGAGCCGGGCTTTCCCGTGTTGGATGTGGAGGACCTGCGGGAACGACGGGGCCAATATCTGGCACAGCGCGCGGCCTTGCGCCGGGCCCAGCGCGGTGGCGAGACGGTTCCCCCCGAACTGCAGCAGCAGGTGGAGGACCTGGCCCCCCGACCCGAGGCGGCCACGGCCCTGTTTTTGGGCGATTGGCGCATGCAGGCCTTGGACGGTTACAAGAAGTACAACAAGATTGTGGATGCCTGGACTGCAACGCGTTCACACTTTGCTGAGCACTTAGCCGCGTTATTGGCAGCCGCCCAGGGCACTTGGGATGACGCAGCCCGCAAAGCCTGGAGCCAACGGGCCCGGGCCGACGGCCTACCGCCCGAGGTGACCGCGTTGCAGCTGCTCAATCCCCACCAGGGCAAGGGCCTCAACGAGGCCAAAGGCAACGCGCTGCGCATGGGTAACATCAGGCAGCCCTGGCCCGCCGAGTTTCTCAAGGCCGCGGGGCTGTGGGAGGCGGCCTTCCCCCGGCGCACGCGCGACACCCAGGACTGGAAGGTGTACATCCTGGCCCCGCGGCAGCTGCCCCGCCGGCATTTGCAGCGCGTCTACCGCGCCTTCCATCGGGTGCTGTGGGACGAGGGCGGGCGGGATGCCACGACCCTCAAAGCCGACATCACCAGCGTGCTGCTCTTCTTCCGCACCTGGCTGCGCTATGTGGAAGATTGGGCCGCTCAGCGGGCCGCGGCCGAAGACATGCCCCCGCCCGACCCGGCCGCGGTGGTGTACGGCTTCTATGTGGTGCAGTTCAAGCTGCTCAGCGCCAATGCCTACACCATGGTCAATCAATCCTTCCTGCGGCTGCCGCCGTGGGGGCGGGCCATCCAAAGCCCCGCCGATGTGCAGGCCTGGCAGGCCCTCATCGACGAGCATTTGACCGTGTTGCGGGCCCTGGACGAAGGGCACAGCGACGCGTTTCAAATGCTGCAGCATTACCGCGATTTCGTCGCCGGCAACCGCTGGGCGGCCTTTTTCGCCTTTCTCAGGAATTACGCGCACTACGCGTTGCGTCAAAAGGCCCAGAACAAGTATGCTCCCCTCTTTACCACATCCCATCTCAGGAGGTTGTTTATGACCGAGAAGCGCTTTGCGGCCATTTTGGAAACCGAAGGCTTCCGCAACTTCGCCTATGCCATTCGCTACAGCACCGTGGTGCCCCAGTTTTGGAAGGCCCAATACAAGCAAGGCAAGGCCCAGGAGCCGCCCCTTTATGAAGTGCGCTACGGTTTGGGTGAGGAACTCAAGCGCAAGGCCACGGTCAAAGAGGAATTCATCGCCGCGTTGATGGACTTTGCCCAGAGTTACAACCGCGAGAACGCCCAGGTGCTGGAAAGCAAGGGTACGCAACGGCGCCGCGATTTGCGCACTTCCGACATCGAAGACCTGGTCCGCCTGATGGACATGTACAGCTCGGAAGTGGTGGCCAACTTGCTGGTGGCTTATGGCTACGCGCGCGAACCCCGGGAGGAGCCCGAGCCAGAAGCAGCCAACGCGGCGCAGTGAGCAGCCCACCAACCACGAGCCCCTAACCCCTCAGCATTTAGGAGGTGTCCCATGTCCGAACGCAAGCCCGTCTATAGCCTCTCCATCAGCGGTCGTCTGACCCT
>JALSPJ010000171.1 GCA_026985995.1 Anaerolineales bacterium | reverse complement strand
AGACGCGTTTTCAGGCCGGTCCGGCGACGCGTTCCACCACCCAAAAGTGCGACAGGCCCAGCACCCGCAAGGGCGTGCGCTCCAGCGCGTGCAGCACCGCGCGCAGGGCCCGCCCCGGCCCGGGCCAACGGGCGATGATGTTGTCGTAGGCGCCGAAGATGACCGTGCGTTGCACGAAGCGCACGGGCAGGCCGCGGAAAAGCCTTTCCAGGTCTCCGCGGGTGTAGACCCGCACATGGGGGGCCAGGCGGTCGCGCCAGCGCCGGGGCAGGTAGTTCACCAGGGGAATGTTGCCGAAGTGGTAGCGCCCCCGCCAATAGATGCCGTGGGTTTCGAAGGGGTAACCCCGGTTGGGCACGAAGAGCACCAGGCGGCCGCCGGGCTTGAGCACCCGCACCATCTCCCGCACCGCGGCCCGGTCGTCTCGCACATGTTCCAGCACCTCGTGGCTCAACACGAAGTCGAAGCTCGCCGGAGGGAAGGGCAGGGCTTCGCCCGCAGCGTTGACCACGGGGCCGTGTTGCCGGGCCTGACGGGCCCAGGCGAAATCATACTCCAGCCCCACCACCTGCCCGCGACTGCGGGCCCGCAGCCGGGCCAGATACATGCCCACGCCACAGCCGTTTTCCAGGCCCCGACCGTGCAGCCGGGGCCCCAGCGCGGCCAAAATCATGCGCAAACGGCGTTCTTGTCCCGCGCGCCACACAAACGAAGGCGCGCCCAAAGCGGCGAATTTCTCGTGGCTCATGGGTGACCTCGGGAGCGCGGCCCGGTCCCCGGCGCGCGGCTTTTATATCCAGCGCGCCATTGCGGGCCAGGGTCGTTTGCCAGGCCCGAAGGGGCAGGTGCGGCTTGTCAAAACCCCACCCCCTAACCTTCTCCCCTCGTAGGGGGGAGGGCTTGGCCATCGTGAGGGGCCAGGTCCGTGCTCATCCCCCTGCTCCCTTATGAAGGGGGCAGGGATAAAGTAACCTCAGGGCAGGGGCTCCTCAGGGGGAACCAGCGCCCGGGCCACGAAGTCGGTGCGGCCCCGGCCCAGCAGCCCGACGATGAAATGATACAGCGCGAACAGTTCCAGCGCAAAAGGCAAATAGCCGCCGTACCCGGCCAGGGGCATCTCGAAAAGGTGCCAGAAGTTCAAATAGGGCACCTGGTAGACCCACTTGGGGTAGCTGAACACATTCCACATTTCCCAGAAGAAGGCGGTGAAGAGCACGCCGCTCCACAGCGCGGCGATGGGCCGCCAATCGCCCCCGCGCAGCCAGGCCAGCAGGGTGCGGTGGCCCAGCCAGGCGTTGAGGGGCTCGACGATGGCATACAGGCTCACCCACAGCAGGGGGAAGAACCACCGCGGCCAGGCCAGCAGCGCGGCCAGCATGAGCCAACCCGCGGCGAACATCAGGCCCAGGCCCCGGGGGCCTAAGCGCAGCCGCGGCCCGTGGCGCAGCCGGGGAAAGCCCCGGGTCAGGCCGGTCCACATTTCGGCCGCGCCGAACACCGCGGGCATGACGGTGGAAAAGCTCAGCGTGGCCCAAAAGGCATAGGCCAGGGGTGAAAACGCGTCCGCGCCTAAGTAGGTCCAGTTGCGCAGTCGGGCGTTGAGGGCCTCGAACAGCCACCACACGGGCGCGGAGATGACGAACAGGGCCGCGTAGGCCCGGGGGCTGCGCGCGTAGAGGGAAGTGCCCCGCAGCGCGTACGCGGCCGCGTCCACCGTGAGCGCGTAGCCCAGCCACAGGGGGAAGAAGCCCCAATGGGTGCGCAACCCGGGTAGCAGCCAGTTGAGGGGCCAGAAGACGGCCACCAAAGCCAGACCCAGCCATCCCCGGCGGGGCCAGCGTCGTGGGCGCACCCGGGAGGGTTGGCCGACGACCATGGTCATGGTTCAGGCCATCTCCTCCAGCGGGCGGGCCAGCCAGGCTTCCGCGGCCTCGGGGTCGGTGAACACGGCCACCTCCGCGCCGCCGCCCGGCGTGAGGGCCACGATGCGCTCCACGGCCTGTTGCACCTCGGGCGAGCGCACCAGCACGGCCACCCGCACCCGGCGGGCTGCGGGGTCGGTGTTGATTTCCACCGCGTATTGAATGGCCGCTTCAGGCAGGTGGTCCAGGGCCCGCAGGTCATACAGGTTGCGGTTCAGCCGGTCCGAATACAGCTCGTGAGTGGCGGCAAAATCCCGCCAGTGGCGCAGGGTATATTCGTCCACCTTCCAAAAGGTGACATTCAACCCCCCGTCGGGGCGGCGCTCCACCCGATAGCCGGCCCTGGGGTCCGGTTCCCAATATAGCGGTTTGAGCCCTTGGGTTGTCATACGCGTGCCTCCGTTTTAGCCGTAGGAATAAGGGGCTTCTTCTTCCATGCGCAGGGGTTCCCGGTTGTACCACAAGCGGAACAGCACTTCCAGATTGCGGCGGTGCAGCACTTCGGCAGCGCCTTCCAGCAGCACCCGGGATTTGCCGCAGTCTTCCACCGAATAACGGTCCAGCACATCGCCGGCATATTTGCGCCGTGCGGCCTGGCGTACGATTTTACGAATGGCGTGCAGGTAGTTCAAATTCTTCTCCACCTCGTCTACCATCTCCCCCCGAAAGACGATATCGCCGTGGCCGGGGATGAGCACTTCTACCTGAAGCTGGGCGATGTGTTTGAGGGAGTGCACCAGCGCGTCGAAGTCGCTTTCGTCGGGCATGAGCACCGGCAGGCTGGTGAATGCGTCGCCGGTGAACAGCACCCGCTCTTCTTCCACATAGACGCCCATGCCATCGGGGCTGTGGCCCGGCAGGGGAATGAGGCGCACGGTGAGACGCGGGCCCACTTTGAGGCTCAGGCCGCCGGCGTCGACGGTGATGTGGGGCAGCACCAGCTTGAGGCCCCGGAAGGTGGGGTCGTGGGCCTGGGCCTCGGCCAGCGCGGGCTGGCCTTTTTCGGCCTGCAGCTGGCGGGTGAGGCGATGGGCAATCACCGTGGCGTCGGGGAAGAACGCGTTGCCCCACGAGTGGTCGGCGTGGTAATGGGTGTTGATGACATAGCGCACAGGTTTGCGGATGCGTTCCTCGATGAAACGACGAATGCGGCGGGTCTCGTCGGGCAGGGCCAGGGTGTCCACCACCACGACCCAGTCGGGCCCCACGATGACCCCCGCATTAACCTGCACATACCGCTCACTTTGGAACATGTGGACATTGTCGGAGATGCGTTCGTGAATCATAGGCGCGTTCCTTGGCTGGGGGTGAGGCACCTATAACCATAGCACGAAGCGCGGCGGGTGTCAAAAACCTGGTTATAACTTTTGAGGGCTTAGGGCTTAGGGTGTGGGGGAAAGGGCTCCGCGGGGGGCCAGGGCGCGTTTTCCAGGCGAAAGCCGTGCCCCCGCACCGTGTGCAGGTAGGCGAAGCCCGGGTCCGCTTCGGCCAGGCGCTCCCGCAGGCGATGCACCAGCTACGCTGTGGGTCCCTTTTCTGTACGCCCCGATAACGGGACCATGTGCTTTTCGACCCAGGCAATGAGCGCGGCGCGTGAGCGTTGTCCCGCGGCTACGGCCTTGAATACGCGCTCCTGCTCTTCGATGTCGGCCTGAATTTCGTAGCCGTTGAGCACCAAAAATACTTCCATGGCCGCATGGGCGATGCGTTTGTTCCCATCGAGAAAGGGGTGATTTTGCATCAGGCTATAGGCCAGGGCACCGGCTTTGGCAGCCAGTGTAGGATACAAATCTTCCCCAGCGTAGGTTTGGCGCGGTTGCGCCAATGCCGACATCAAGGCCCCCAAATCGCGCAAACCCGCTGCGCCCCCGCTGCCTTGCATCACCGCTTGATAAAGCGCCAGAACCTCGCTCAAACGCAAATAACGCCAGCCCATGGCGGTTCACTCGGCAGCGGCCAAGCGGCGATAAAGTTCGCGGTTCTTCTGTACCACATAGGTCAGCGCGCGCCGAAACGCCTCGTCGGGCCGTTCCAACAGGTCCATCAAAGTGGCGCGCACCAGGGCTTCGGGCGAAACCCGGAGCTGCTGGGCCTTTTGGCGTAACCTTTCCATTTGCTCAGCCGAAAGGGTAATGGTAATCACCTGCTCCATGCTGACCTCCGTTGGCACACCCAAGGGCCTGCGGCCCGGATTCATTCTACACCACTTTGGGTGAGGTCGCGCGGGCCTTAGGGGGTCTGGGGGAAAGGCTCCGCGGGGGGCCAGGGCGCGTTTTCCAGGCGAAAGCCGTGCCCCCGCACCGTGTGCAGGTAGGCGAAGCCCGGGTCCGCTTCGGCCAGGCGCTCCCGCAGGCGATGCACCAGCGCGTCCAGGGCCTGGTTCGACACCGCGGGCGAGGCCTGGGGCCCCCAGATGGCCGCGATGAGCGCCTGCCGGGGCACCACTTCGCCGGCCCGCTGGTAGAGGGCCTCCAACAGGCGGAACTGCGAGACCGACAAGGGCGGTTGCAACTCCTCGCCCCGCACCCACACCCGCCGGGTCGCGGGGTCGAGCACCAGCCGGCGGTCCAGCCGTGGGCGACCGAACCCCTCGGGGGCCTGCTCCAGGGGCAGGGTAATGGTGGCCTCGGAGCGCCAAAAGGCCAGGCGCTGGGCCAGGGCGATGGAGATGATGTCGCCGTCTTGCAGCCAATAGGGCTCGGTGACCGGGTCGCCGTTGACGAAAGTGCCGTTCTTGCTGCCCAGGTCTTCCAGCAGCACCCCCTGGGGGTGCGGGCTGAGCCGCGCGTGGCAGCGGGAAACCTGCCGCGCGGGAATGACCACATCGCACCGCTCGGGGTCGCGGCCGATGAGCAAAGGTCGGTCGATAATCCAGCGTTGGGCTTTGAGCGGGCCGTTGATGGCTACCAGCACGGCCTGGGTGGCGGAGCTCATGGGGCTGAACCGTCCTGTGAAGGATGTGTATAAGCATTATACGCGATTTTGCGCCAGCTCGGCGGCTACGAACAACCCCGCGCCCAGCAAACCGGCGTCGTCGCCCAAGGCCGCGGGCCGCAGCGGGGCCCCAAACGCGGGGTGCATAAGGCCGTCGCGGTAGGCCGCGCGCAGGGCCTGCCACCACAGGGGCCCGCTGCGGCTCACGCCGCCGCCCACGACGATGACCTGGGGCGTGAGCACATGGCTGAGGTCGGCCAGGGCGCGGCCCAGGACCGCGGCCGCGGTTTGCAGCAGGTCGCGCGCCCAGGCCTGGCCCCGGGCCGCGGCCTGGGCCACCTGTTGGGCGGTGTAGGCCTGGCCGGTGCGTTGGCGGGCCTGCCGGGCCAGGGCCCAGCCCGAAGCCAGGGCTTCCAGATGGCCGCGGCCGCCGCACGAGCAGCGCGGGCCGTCGGGTTCCACGGTGATGTGGCCGATTTCGCCGGCCAACCCGCGCGCGCCGGCCCACAACCTGCCCCGGTGCACCAGGCCGCCGCCGATGCCCGTGCTCACGGTGACGAACAGCACCGGGTCGGCCCCGCGGCCCGCGCCCCAGCGGGCTTCGGCCAGCGCGGCCGCGTTGGCGTCGTTGACCAGGTGCACGGGCGCGGCCAGGGCGCGCGTCACTTCCGCGGCCAGGGGTGTTTCGCGCCAGCCGGGGATGTTGGGCGCCTGCAACACCACCCCCCGGGGCGCGTCGACGAAGCCGGCAATGGCCAGGCCCACCCCGCGCACCGCGGCCCCGGGCGGACGCGCCTCGGCCAGGGCTTCCAGCAGGGCCGGCGTCGGCGCATCGCCGGGGGTGGGCCGACGCACGCGGCGCAGCACGGCCGCAGGCCCTTCCCCCAAAGGCCAGGCTAAGGCCGCGGCCCGCAAGTGGGTGCCCCCTACATCGGCGACCAAAAGTACTTCGGGCGTTGGTCGTGGGGCCATGGTACGGGTATAATACCACCACCCTCGCCAAAAGGAGCCTGCCATGAGCGAAAAACGCGATTTTCTGGCCATCGCCGATTTTTCGGCCGCGGAGCTGTGGCGCATGTTGGAGCGCGCCCTGGACCTGAAGCGCCAATGGACCACTTATCGCCGCAACCCGCCGCTGCTGGCCGGTAAAGCCCTGGGCATGGTGTTCCAAAAGCCCAGCTTGCGCACCCGGGTGTCGTTCGAGATGGCCATGCAGCATTTGGGCGGCTATGCTTTCTATTTGGGGCCCCAGGAAATCGGCCTGGGCAAGCGAGAGGCCATTTCGGATGTGGCCCGGGTGCTGGCCGGCTATGTGGATGCCATCATGGCCCGGGTGTTCGACCACGAGCATGTGGTGGAACTGGCCCGCTGGGCCGAGGTACCGGTCATCAACGGCCTGAGCGATTACAATCACCCCTGTCAGGCCATGGCCGATGTGCTGACCATGTATGAGCACTTCGGCCATGTGGAAGACTTGCGCATCGTATTCGTGGGCGACGGCAACAATGTGGCCGTGTCGCTCATGCACGCGGCGGCCAAGTTGGGCGCGCATTTCACCTGGGTGGGGCCCCAGGGCTATGAGCCCCCGGCCGACGCGGTGGCCCAGGCCCGGGCCTTCGCGGCCGAAAGCGGCAGCGAAATTCGCCTGTTGCACGACCCCCACGAGGCGGTGCGCGACGCGGATGTGATTTACACCGATACCTGGGTCAGCATGGGGCAGGAAGAGGAAGCCCAGAAGCGCATGCAGGTGTTCCCGCCCTATCAGGTCAATGCCGACCTGGTGGCCCGAGCCAAGCCCACGGCCATTGTGATGCATTGCCTGCCGGCGCATCGGGGCTATGAGATTACCGATGAAGTCATGGACGGCCCCCAGTCGGTGGTCTTCCAGCAGGCGCACAACCGGCTGCACGCGCAAAAGGGCATTTTGGTGGAAGTGCTCCGCTGAGACCGGCGGATGTGGGTTGCGATGCAAAGGGGCGCGAGCGACGCGCCCCTTTTTCGCGTTGGCCGCGGGCGTGGCTGGTCGCCCGCGGCGGCGAGTATCGCAGCCCTCGGGTGGGGGTGACAATGCGCGTTTGTGCATATCTCTAATCCGGGATAGGTGACAACCCTCACTGGTCGTAAAATGAAAGCGGCATGAAAATAAGGGCGTCGCTGGAACGCAACAGCATTGCTTACCCTTTCGTGGAGAGGTCACCGTGAACCGTTCGCAGGCATCTTGGCTCTTATTGCTGGGCGGCATCGTGCTGTTCGTGTTCGTGCCCCTGGCTGTGTTTTTGCCCCGGGCTCAGGCCGCGGCCGACCCGTGGGCGTCGGTTCCCCAACGGGCCGCACCCACGGACCACACCGCGCTCATGCCCGGGCCCTACGAAACCCCGCAGGATGTCACCCGGGCCTGTCTGGAATGTCACCCCAACGCGGCCCAGGAGGTGATGCAAACCAGCCACTGGACCTGGCTGAGTGAGCCCATGAAGGCCAAGTGGCTGGGCGGTCAGGAAGTGCAGCTGGGCAAGAAGAACGCCATCAACAACTTCTGCATCGGCATTCAGGGCAACTGGCCGGGCTGCACCAAGTGCCACATTGGCTACGGCTGGGCCGACGCCAACTTCGATTTCCAGGACGAAGCCAATGTCGATTGCCTGGCCTGCCATGCCGACATGACCACTTACGCCAAAGGCAAAGCCGGGATGCCGGCCGACAGCGTGGACCTGACCGCCGCGGCCCAAAGTGTGGGCGGCCCACCCACCCGCGAAAATTGCGGGCGGTGCCACTTCAATGGCGGCGGTGGCAACGCGGTCAAGCACGGCGATTTGGACGAGAGCCTCTACGAGCCGGACCCGGACCTGGATGTGCACATGGGCAAGTATGACCTGCTGTGCGTCGATTGCCATACCACCGAGCATCACCGCATCAAGGGCCAGGCCCTCTCGTTCGCGGTGGAATATCGCGACCAGGTGCATTGCGAAGATTGCCACACCGAGCGGCCCCACAAGGATGACCGGCTCAACGACCACACCGACGCGGTGGCCTGCAGCGCGTGCCATGTGCCCTATTCGGCCCGCAAGTGGCCCACCAAGGTGTGGTGGGACTGGTCCACCGCGGGGCGGGACGACATCCCCGAGAACCACTACACTTACCTGAAAATCAAGGGCTCCTTCCGCTACGAGAAAAACATCGTGCCCGAATACTACTGGTGGAACGGCGAGGTGGCCTACCGCTATCAGCTGGGCGACAAAATCGACCCCAGCAAACCCACCCTTATCAACCCGCCCGCGGGCGACATCCACGACCCCAAGGCCAAGATTTGGCCCTTCAAGATTCACCGCGGCCGCCAGCCCTACGATACGCAGTACCGCATCCTGCTCCAGCCCTGGACCGTGGGGAAGGGCGCGTTCTGGGATGCCTTCGACTGGGAAGTGGCCCTGCAGAAGGGTGCGGAGTATGCCGGCATCCCCTTCAGCGGTGAATGGGACTACGCGGAGACCTGGTTCTTCTACCCCCAGGCCCACATGGTGGCCCCCGCGGAGCAGGCCCTGCAATGCACCGATTGCCACGGCCCCAACGGGCGCCTCGACTGGCAGGCCCTGGGTTACCCGGGTGACCCCGCGGAATGGGGTGGCCGGGAGAGCAGCAGCAAATAAGCCTCGCGGGGCCTTGGGCCCCCATCACGGCAGCGGAGTACGACCATGACGATGTTGCGACGACCCTGGTTGTGGATGCTTTTGGGCATGGCCGCTTTGGCTCTGGCCGGCGGCCTGGCGTGGACGGCTTACGCCGCGTCGGCGCCGGCCGCGCCCGCGGCCCAGGGGGGTGGTTCCCCCATGCACCCGCCGGTGATTTTGCGCGACGCGGACGGCAAACCCGTGGCCCAAACCGGCCGTCCGGTCTCAACCATGAAGACCTGTGGCGCGTGCCACGACGCGGAATACATCGCCGGCCACAGCTTTCACGCCGATGTGGGCCTGAGTGCCTGGGGCCAAACCACCCAACCCCCGGCCCACCCGTGGGATGCGTCCCCCGGCTGGTTTGGCCGCTGGAACCCGCTGCTCTACCGCTACCTGAGCCCCGCGGGCGAGCCTCTGGACCTGGGCACGCCCGAGTGGCTCATGCGTTTTGGCGGTCGGCATGTGGGCGGCGGCCCGGCCATGTTCTCCCGCTCGGGCCAGCCCCTCACCGCGCTGGAACCCGACGCCACCAACCCCGAAACCGCGGTGCTGGGCCCCGATGGTCAACCCCAACCCTGGGATTGGGCCCAATCGGGCACGGTGGAGATGAACTGCTTTTTGTGCCACCTGCCTAACCCCGACAATGAAGCCCGCCTGGCCGCGTTGCGGGCCGGGCAGTTCGCCTGGGCCAACACCGCGACTTTGGACGCCACCGGCCTGGTGCGCTGGACCCCCGAGGGCTACCAATGGAACACGGACCTGTTCCTGGCCGACGGTTCCGTGCCCCGGGAGGTGCTGCCCATCCAGGACCCCACCAGTCAAAACTGCGCCTTGTGCCATGGCGTGGTGCAGGCCAAGGGTGACAACGAACCCCTCATCATCCGCCCCGGCGATTTGCAGCAGTGGGAAACCGCGACCACGGGCCAGGTGTTTGCCGCAGACCGCATTAGCGAAAGCGGCATGAACATTTTGGGCAAGTCCGAGCTGCAGCGGGCCTGGGATGTGCACGCGGAGCGGGATGTGCAGTGCAACGACTGCCACCATTCCCTCA
>JALSPJ010000170.1 GCA_026985995.1 Anaerolineales bacterium | reverse complement strand
CACCCACACGCCGGTCAAAATGCGCCGCCCGGCCGCGGGGCTGAGCCAACCCGAAGAAGTCATGTCATCCGCCTCCGATACGGGTGAAGAGCCACAGGCCGTAAAACACCACGGCCAGGGCGAAACCGGCCACGGCCCCATCGACCAGGCGCTGTTGGCCCCGGGCCAGGCCCAAATCGAGGGCCACGGCCCGCAAACCCAGGGCCGCGTGCACCGCCACCACCACCAAAAACAGCGTTTCCAGGGCCAGCACCCAGGGCGAGTCCAGATAAGCCACTACATCGGCATAAGTGCGCAGGCCACCCTGGGCGACATAGTGCTGGGCGATGAAGTGCATACCCAGCAGGAGCACCAGGGCCACGCCCGAAAAGGCCTGCACCAACCACCAGAATTTGCCTGCATCGCGGTTCACGACGCGCCTCCCTTATGCCCCGTGGACCACGGCCACCAGCGCGGCCACGCCCACAAGCAGCGCGACCACCAGCACGGCCATGAGGGCCCAGAACAGGGCCTTGTGCCGCGCCGCGCCCCGGCCCAGCCCCACCAGGGCCACCCGCAGCCCGTTCAAGCCGTGGAAAAGGATGCCGAACAGCAGCACGCCATCCAAGGCCAGAAACAAGGGGCTGCGGGCCAGGGCGATGAAATCGTCCCAGGCCTGGGGCCCGCGGGCCAGCAAACGCAGCACCCACAGGTGCAACACCAGGTAGAACACCAGCGCCAGGCCTGTGACCCGATGCAGCACAAAGGCCCAATAGCCCACATCCCGGCCCCGGGGGTCGAACCAGGCCCGCAGCCCGCGGCGCGCGGCCCGGGCGGGGGAAGGCGCGGGTTCGGCCGCGGCGGGGCGCGGCCGCGGCGGAGCCGGTTCCCCTTGCACCAGGCGCTGGCGCAGCGCGGCGATGGCCTGCCCCGGCTGCACATCGTTGGGGCACACGGTGGAACACTCGAAGGCCAGGTGACAGCGCCAGCAGCCGTGCTCCTGGTCCACCCAGGCCAGCGCCTGGGCCGGGTCCGCGCCCCGGGGTTCCTGCACCACCCGCCAGGCTGCGGCCATGGCCGCGGGGCCCAAGTAGAGGGGGTCGGTGGCGACTACAGGGCAAGCCGAAAGGCACAGGCCGCATTCCAGGCAATTCTCGAAGCGGGTGAGGGTTTCGATGCCGGGCGCGGGGTGGGAACCGGCCAGATTGTCGCTGGTGCGCACCAGGGGCATACCGGCCTGGGTGAAGGTGGCGTAAAAGGGGTGCATGTCGACCACCAGGTCGGCCACCAGGGGCGCGTTTTGCAGCGGCTCGACGGTGACCACCGGGCCCAGGTCGGCCAGAGGGGTGACGCAGGCCAGCACTTCATGGCCGTTGACCCGCATGCCGCAGGTGCCGCACGAAGCGTGATGGCACGAATGACGCAGGATGAGGCTGGGGTCCTGGTCGCGGCGCACGGCTTGCAGGGCTTCGAGCACGGTGGTGCGCGGGCCCGCGGTCACGGTGAAAGTGTCGTAATGCGGCGCGGCGTCGCCTTGTTTGAAGCGGAACACACGCAGGGTGACGGTGCTCATGGCAACCTCCGCGCTCAGGCGTAATAAGCCGTGTGGGGCAAGAGCACGACTTCCCGGGTGCGGCAAGGTGCGTCGAGGCCCAATTTGCGCACCACCAGGTCCGCGGTGACTTCGGCCATGGCCCGGGCCGTGGTGGCTTTGCCACCCACGATGGTCACGAAGCCTTCCACGCCTTCTTCCGCGTGGTCGAAGACTTTGAAAGTGCGGCTGAGCTCCCGGCCGCTTTGGGCCTGGCGGGAACCGACCAGGGGCCGGGCGGCGGCCCAGGCGGCCCGCATGGGCGCGTGGGCCAGCGCGGGAATCATCTCCGCGCCTTTTTCGTACATGAGGCGGATGTGCTCCTCGGGCACATCCAGATGGTCGGGGTCATCGACCACCCAGGAGCTGGTGCCAATGACCGACAGGGTGCGCTGTGGCACCACGATGTCGCCGTCGCCGGCCCGGTGCAGGCGGTTGATGACCATGTTGGTCCAGCGGCCATACACGGCCACCAGCACGCCCGGCGAGGGCACCACGGGCACATCCACATCGGCCATGCGGGCGATTTGTTCGGCCCAGGGCCCGGCCGCGTTGACCACCAGGTCCGCGTCGAGGGTGAAATCGCGGTTGCGGACCAAATCGCGGCCCTGCACGCCTACCACGGTGCGACCGTGAAAGCGCAGCCCGGTCACCCGGTGGAAGGGCAGAATGCGCGCGCCGTTGTGTTTGGCCGTGGCCAGGAAGCGCAGCGGCAGGCGCATGGCGTCCATGGTGCCATCGGGCACCTGCACCGCCAGTTTGAGGTCCGGGTTGAGGTTGGGCTCTAAACGCAGGGCTTCTTCCCGGCTCAGGGTGCGGGTGGGGATGCCCGTGGCCGCGCAGCCTTCCATGAAATCGTCGTAATAGGCCAGGTCTTCATCGGTGATGGCCACGAACAGGCCATCGTTGAGCTCGAAGGAACCGGGCGCGATGCGGCGCAGGATGGTGTTTTCCTGGATGCATTCCCGGGCCGATTCGGGGTCTTTGACCGCGTAGCGCGCGCCGCTGTGCAGCAGGCCGTGATGCCGGCCGGTCGTGCCCGAAGTCACCTCGCCGCGTTCCACCAAAGTGACCTGCACCCCGCGCAGGGTCAAATCGTGGGCCAGGGCCGCGCCCGTCGCGCCGCCGCCGATGATGACCACATGATAGGCCGACATGCTTCGCTCCTTGCCACGCGTGCCGGCGCGTGCCGGGTAGGAGAACCGCCGCGACGGGGAAGGGCCCCATCCCACGCTGGGGGAGGAGGGAGGAAGAGAGGGGGGCCGGCTTGAGGGAGGTCGCGGAACGCGGGCCCCTCCCCGTCGGTGGGCGGACAAAACCGGCTGCGTCTTATTCGACCCAGCCAAAGGTGCGCTCGACGGCCTTCTTCCAGTGGCGATACAGGTCCTCCCGGGTGGCCTCGTCCATCTGAGGCTCCCAGGTCTTGTCGACCTGCCAGTTTTGGCGCAGGTCATCCAGGTCGCTCCAGAAGCCCACGGCCAACCCCGCGGCATAGGCCGCGCCCAAGGAGGTGGTTTCCGCGACCACGGGGCGCACCACCGGCACATTCAAAATGTCGGCCTGGAACTGCATGAGCAGCTCGTTGTAGACCATGCCGCCATCGACCTTGAGGGCCTTGAGGCTGACGCCCGAGTCTTGAATCATGGCCTCGAACACATCCCGGGTTTGATAGGCGGTGGCTTCCAGCGCGGCGCGGCAGATGTGGCCCTTGTTGGCGTAGCGGGTGAGGCCCACGATGACGCCCCGGGCGTCGCTGCGCCAGTAGGGCGCGAACAGGCCCGAGAACGCGGGCACGAAGTACACGCCGCCGTTGTCTTCCACGCTGCGGGCGCACTCTTCCACCTGGGCCGACTTCTCGAAGAACTTGAGGTTGTCGCGCAGCCACTGCACCAGCGCGCCGGTGATGGCGATGGAGCCTTCCAACGCGTACACCGCGGGGCCATCGCCGAACTTGTAGGCCACGGTGGTCAGCAGGCCGCTCTTGGAGTGCACGATGTCGGTGCCGGTGTTGAGCAGCAAGAAGCAACCCGTGCCGTAGGTGTTCTTGGCCTCGCCGGGGGAGAAGCAGGTCTGGCCCACCAGCGCGGCCTGCTGGTCACCCAGGTCGCCGGTGACGGGGATGGCATCGCCGAAGGGCCCGTCGGCCGCGGTGTAGCCCCAGGGGTTGGGGTCGCTGGAGGGCACGATGCGGGGCAGCATGGCCCGGGGGATGCCCATGATGCTCAGGATTTCGTCGTCCCAATCCAGGGTCTCCAGGTTCATGAGCATGGTGCGGCTGGCGTTGGAGACATCGGTGACATGCGCGCCGCCGTTGGGCCCGCCGGTGAGGTTCCAGATGAGCCAGGTGTCGATGTTGCCGAAGATGGCGTCGCCCTTTTCCGCATCTTCTCGCAGGCCGGGGATGTTTTCCAGCATCCACATGATTTTGGGGCCCGAGAAGTAAGTGGCCAGGGGCAGACCCACCTTGGCCCGGAAGCGGTCCTGGCCGCCATCCGCGGCGAGGGCATCGCAAATGTCCTTGGTGCGGGTGTCTTGCCACACGATGGCGTTATAGTAGGGCTTGCCGGTGTGGCGGTTCCACACCACGGTGGTTTCGCGCTGGTTGGTCACGCCCACCGCGGCGATGTCACCGGGTTGGGCGCCGGCCTTTTTGACGGCTTCGGCGACGACTTCCTGGGTGCGGGTCCAGATTTCCATAGGGTCGTGTTCGACCCAGCCGGGCTTGGGGTAGATTTGCTCGTGTTCCTTTTGGGCCACGCTCACCACCCGACCGGCCCGGTCGAACAAAATACAGCGGGTACTGGTCGTACCCTGGTCCACAGCGGCTACATATTTGGCCATCGTTTCACTCCTTTCGCGGAGCAGGGGCCCCGAAGGGCCTCAGGCTTATTCGGTCACCACATCCAACAGGGTCTTGAGCAGCAAATGAGAAGAGGTCGCGCCCGGGTCCAGGTGACCGGCACTGCGCTCGCCCAAATAGCTGGCGCGGCCTTTGCGGGCCACCAAGGGGATGGTAGCGTCGCGTCCTTTTTCGGCCGCGGCCACGCCGGCCTGCAAAATGGCCACGATGTCGCCGCCTTGTTCCAGGGCCTTTTGCATGGCATCCACTGCGGGCAGCAGCGCGTCGACCATGGTCTTGTCGCCCAGCTGGGCCCGGCCGCGCTGAATGACGCCTTCGACCGCGGCGCGCCACATGGCCACCAAATCGTCGGGGGTGAGTTCATATTTGGAACCCACGGCCATGCCGGCGCGCATGAACAGCGTGCCGTAGAGGGGCCCACCCGCGCCGCCGACACTGGAAATCAACGCCATGCCCACGGTCTTGAGGATGGTGCCGATGTCTTTGTCTTGCACCGACGGCAACTGGCTCAGGACCTTCTTGAAGCCCCGGTCCATGTTGATGCCGTGGTCCGCGTCGCCAATGGCCGCGTCCAGTTGGGTGAGGTACTCCTTGTTGGCCTCCAGGACCTCGGCCGCATGGGTAATCCAACGCACGATGTGGTCACGAGTGAGCGTTTGCAATTTATCTCCTCCGCGCAAAAAGGTTTGGCCCTCCTTCGGGCGCGAAGGAGGGCGGTGGCCCCACCCCGAGGCGGGGCCACCCGCCATGACCACCGGCGAGATTACACGCCCCAGCGCAGGGCGGGCGTGTGCACAGGGTCATCCCACAGTTCAATCATCTCATCGTCGACGCGCAACAAGGTAATCATCACGCCCTGCATTTCCAGGGAGGTGATGTAGTTGCCCACCAGGTTGCGCACAATCTTGAGGCCCTTGGCCTCGGCGATGAAATGCAGCTTGCGATAGACCACATACAGCTCGGCGATGGGGGTGCCGCCCATGCCGTTGACCATGGCAATCACCCGGTCGCCGGGTTGGAAGGGCGGGTCCGTGAGCTCCACATCGACCCATTCGCCCTTCTCTTCGTCGAATTCCCGCACGGTGCGGGTGTAGGCCGGGTCTTCGATGATGGACAGGGCCAGCATTTCGGTGATTTCGTCGGCCGGCTTCCAGGGGATGCGCTCGCGGCCCGGCTCGCCGTGGATGCCGATGCCGATTTCGATTTCGTTCTCGCCCAGCTCGAAGGTGGGCGTACCCTTGGCCGGGACCGTGCACGAAGTGAGGGCCATGCCCATGCTGCGACCGTTGATGTTGACCCGGCGGGCCAGGTCGGCCAGGCGCTTGAGGTCATAGCCCCGCTCCGCGGCCGCGCCGACGATTTTTTCGGCCAGCACCGTGGTGCCGGTGCCGCGACGGCCCTGGGTGTAGAGGCTGTCCTTGACGGCCACATCGTCGTCGATGAGGATGTTGAGCACCCGAATGCCCTCGGCTCGGGCCAGGTCCGCGGCCATCTCGAAGTTCATCACATCGCCGCTGTAGTTCTTCACCAGGAAGAGCACCCCCGCGCCGCTGTTGACCGTGCGCGCGGCCTCGAGCATTTGGTCGGGCGTGGGGGAAGTGAACACCTCGCCGGGGCAGGCCGCGTCCAACATGCCGCGGCCCACGAAGCCGCCGTGCATGGGTTCGTGCCCACTGCCGCCGCCGGAGATGACGGCCACTTTGCCCGCCACGGGCGCATCGGCCCGATAGACGAAGTTGGGGTCGAAGTGCACTTTGACCAGGTCCGGGTGGGCTAAGGCCATCCCCTCCAGGCTTTCTTTGACGAAGGTTTCGGGGGAATTAATCAGTTTTTTCATCGTATCCTCCTGCCGTAAGGCCGGGGCTCACGCCTTCTTGCTCAAGAAGGGCTTGATGAGCCAGTCGTAGGAAAACGCGCCCAGCACGCCGCCGATGATGGCGCCCAGCACGGGCGGGCCGAACCAATACGCGCCATCGAACAGGCCCTGGGTGCCCACCAGCGCGCCGAACACCCGGGGGCCGAAGTCACGGGCCGGGTTGATGGCATAGCCCGAGGGGCCGCCCAAGGAGAGGCCCACGGCCAGCACCACGAAGCCGATGAGCAAGGGCGCCAGGTTGCTTTGGGGGGCCAGGTTGTCCTCGTCGGTCATGGCCAGCACGCCCCACAGCAGGGTGGCGGTGCCGAAAATTTCGGCGATGAACGCGTTGCCGAAGGAATACGCGCCCACGGCTTCGCCCGTGGTGGCCGCGCCCCAGAAAGTCTGGCCAAATACCGAGCCCGGGCCCGTGCACCACACATTGGGCATCCCCGCGGCGACCAGGCCCTCACGATAGACCAGATACACGCCCAGCGCGCCCAAGAACGCGCCGATGACCTGGGCGACGATGAAGGGCAGCACCTTGGACCACTCGAAGCGCTTGGTCGCGGCCAGGGCGATGGTCACGGCCGGGTTGATGTGCGCGCCCGAGACGCCGCCGGCCACATACACGGCCACCACCACCGCGAAGGCCCAGCCCCAGACGATGGTGTTCCAGTCATAGCCCGGAGGGGCCAGGCGCGGCGCCAGGCCCACATTGGCCACCACACCATCGCCCAGCAGAATGAGGATGAAAGTGCCGAAGGCCTCGGCCAACAGTTCGCCGGTCAAACTTTTGGGCTTCATACCACCTGCTCCTTTTTGGGTGAGGGAAAGAGGCGAGCATACGCCCGACCCGCGCCAACCACCCTCTACACGGTCAGCGACGCGCGTCGGTTCTTTTCTCATCGTAGGCTAAACCTGGCTGGGGGTCAACACCCAGGCCGTATTATGTTTCAAGATGAAACACAAACTTGCGGCATGTGTTTCAAGTTGGAACATTACCTTCGACATCCGCCGACTGCCCGTCCAACAATCCCCCCAGCCACACAATACGCCCCTTATTTTTACACCTCGCGTCATCAAGGGCAAAGAGCATTTTGCCAAAGGCCAAAGGGGTATGGGTGCGGCTTGTCAAAACCCCACCCCCTAACCCCCTCCCCTCGTGGGAGAGGGGGAATTGGGCCGCCGCGAAGGGCCGGAGCCGCACTCTGCCCCTCCCCCTTACGAAGGGGGAGGGGTTGGGGAGGGGGATTTTGAACTGCACGGCCGAGCAAACGGCCCGCCGCCGATGTGGGCAGAAAATGTGTGTAAAAGTAGGCTCATAGGGGAGGGGGAACCTGGCCGCCGAGAGGGACGAGGGCCGCGCTCAGCCCCTCCCCCTTACGCAGGGGGAGGGGGATTTTGACGCCGGGCAACGAACTGCCTCCAATGCTGGCGAAGAAGATGGGTGCAAAAGTAAGATCAGGGCCTCCCCACGCCCCCTCACCGACCGCCCACGCCCGGCTGCAAATACAGGTTCCCCCAGGTGGTAGGGTTGTTGTAGATGTGCGGCAAAGGCACATTGGAGACCATGCTCTGCTGTTCGGTCTGCCCCACCGCGTCGTTGTCCGACACCCGCAGGGCAAAGCCATAGTAGCCCCCGGCCTGGGGCTCGACCAGCAGCACCTCCCAGGGCACCCGGGCTTCGACCGCGTAGCCCTCGGGCGTGGGCCGGGCCGCAATGCGCACCGCGGTGGTGCGCGGCCCCCGCAGCGCCTCGGGGAACCACAGGTAGGCCTCGGTGCGCTGCCCCGGCTGGCCAAACCCCGGCGACAGGCCCAAATGTACATCGTCGGCGTTCATGGCCGCCACATCGAAATCGCCGAACAGGTCGCCGTCGAACACGATTTCCAGCGCGTCGCCCTGGAACAGGCGGAACCCCGCGGCCTGCTGCACATAGGTGTCGTCGGTCACCTGCACGGCCAGGAAGAGCGCGTCCGCGTTCCACCCCACGGCGAAGGTGGCGCTGGCGTCTTCGAGGCCGGACCACTGGGCCGCGCCGTAGATGACCTCCGCGGCCGTGTACCAGGGCTGCGCGGGCCAATCGTCGAACGCGGCGTCGATGGCCGGTTCCCCCGCAAAGGGCAGGGCCCACACCACCGCGGTGGGGTGCAGCGGGCCCGCGGGGGGCACGGGGGTGGGCGTCGCGCCGGGCGTCGAGGTGGCCGGGTGCACCGTCAGGGGCGGCGGCGGCAGGGTCCCCCCGGCCACGGTGGGAATCCAGGTGGGCACTTCCGCGAACAGCGCGGTGAGGGTCAAATCGGGCGTGGGGGTGCCGTTCAGGGCCAGGGGCGCGGTGCAGGCCAGGGCCAACAGCACGGCCACGGCCGCGACGCCGGTTCCCCACAAACGCCAGGTGCGCATGACCCACCTCCTACGGCTCCAAAAAGCGCCGCGCGGCCTCGACATAGGCCAAACTTTGGTGGCGGAAGTAAGTGTTATAGAGGTGCGCGTAATGCCCGCCCCGGGCCAGCAGCGTGGCATGGTCGCCTTCTTCGATGATGCGCCCGTGGTCCAGCACCAGAATACGGTCCGCCCGCTGCACGGTGAACAGGCGGTGGGCGATGAGGATGCTGGTGCTGCGGGCCAAAATCAGCTCCAGGGCCTCTTGAATCTGGCGCTCGGTGAAGGGGTCGATGCTGGCCGTGGCTTCGTCGAGGATGAAGATGGCCGGCTTTTGCAGCAAAATGCGCAGCAACGCCACCAGCTGACGCTGGCCCATGGAAAGACCGCTGCCCCGTTCCCCCACCTGGGTGTGCAGGCCGTGGGGCAGCGCGTCGAGCCACGCGCCCCCGCCGATTTGCCGCGCCAGGGCCAAGATTTCTTCCTCGGTGGCCTGAGGCCGCGCGTAGCGGATGTTGTCCAGCACGGTTCCGGCGAACAGAAAAGGACGCTGGGGCACATAGCCCAGCTGACGGCGATATTGGGTGAGGTCGAAGGTGCGAATGTCGTAGCCGTCGACCAGAATGCGCCCGCCCTGAAACTCATAAAGCCGGGCCACCAGCCGGGCGATGGAGCTCTTGCCCGCGCCCGTGTGGCCCACCAGGGCTACCGTTTCCCGGGGGCGAATGTGCAGCGAGAAATCTTGCAGCACGGGCCGGCCGGGTTCGTAGGCAAAGGTCACCCGCTGGAAGCGAATGTCGCCTTGCAGCCGGGGCACGGGGTCCCGAGCCACCTGCCGCACCTGGCGGGGCACATCCATGAGCGCGAACACCCGCTCGGCCGCGGCCAAGCCGCCCTGTACCTGGGACCAAAAAGCCGACAAACTGGCCATGGGGAACCAGAAGCGCTCCAGGCTGAGCAGAAAGAGCATCCAGTCGCCGGCGGTGATGGAACCGTGCAGCACGCCCCGGCCGCCCAAATAAAGCAGCAGCGCGCTGCCAAAGCCGCTGACCACGCTCAGCACCGGGAAGACGATGGCCAGGCTCCACCCCCGCACCAGGTTGACCCGGTACGACTGCCGGTTGGCCTGCTCGAATTCGGCGTAAATGGCGGCTTCCTGACGAAAGACCTTGGCCGTGGCAATGCCGGCTAAGGTTTCCTTGATGGTGCTATTGACCGTAGCCAGGGCCCGCATGCCGGCGAAGGTGACCCGCCGCGCCCAGCGCCGAAAGGCCCAGGCCAGCAAAAACAGCACCGGCATCAGCGTGATGGCCGTGAGCCCTAAGCGCCACTCAATGGCCACCAGATACACGGCCAGCACGGCCACATGCAGCATTTGGGCCACGAAGTCGGCCAGCAGGGTGACCACCTGGCCGATTTCCTTGGTGTCGTTGACGATGCGGGAAGCCACCCGCCCCGACGCGTGGCGGTCGAAAAAGGCCATATCGTGCCCCAGCACCGCGCGGATGGCATCCGCGGCCATGGCGTAGGTCACATCCGCGATGACCGTGCCCAGCAGATGGCGGCGGCCCCAGTTGACCAGCCACACCCCTAAGCCCAACAGGGTCATCAGCCCGGCCAGAAAATACACCTCAGCCCAGTCCAGCTGCTGGGCCATGGCGTTGACCATGCGGGCGAAGAGCACGGGCGTGCCTGCGGCCAGCACCGAAGCCGCGGCCACCAGCAGCGCGGCCCCGGCCAGGCGCCACGCGTGGGGCCGAAAATACCCGGCTAAGCGGCGGGCCAGTTCCCGGTCCGAATACTGGCGGTCGTAAGATTCGTATCCCAGGCCGGCGAAGAAGCTCATGCGATGCACCTCGGCGATGAAGTTTTGGCAAACGATTTGTCAAATTGTACCGCGTCGGCGTGGGGTGTGGGGGAACCGGCGTCCGGCCCCGCCGCGCGGGGAAGCGTCAACGGCCGCTGGTCCGCCGCCCGCCCCACAGCAGCCCGGCCAGCTCCACCAGCACGAAGGCCGCGCCCAAGGCCGCCACCACCCCCGGCGAGGCTAAGCGGTCCATTTGCAGCCAAGCCCACAGCGCGACGAAGGCCCCCGCCAGCAGCCCTTCCCGGGCCAGGGTAGGCCGCGGGGGCAAATGCCCGGTGAAACGGCGATGCAGCAGGGCCAGGGGCGTCAGGCTCAGCCCGGCCACGGCCACGATGAGGGCCCAAAAGAAAACCCACCGGGCCGGCAGCGTGGGATAGTGATAGCGCACCACATAGGCCAGGGTGCCCAACCCCAACCCGCTGAGCAATGCGGCCGCGGCCAACACCTCGCGCCAGCGCAAGGCCGCGCGGCTCATGGCCCGCCCCCCGAAGGCCGGGCCCGCAACAGGGGCCGAATGCGCGGCCAAGCGTTGGTCAGGAACAGCCCCCCGGCCGCCAGGTCCAGGGCCCGGCCCCAGCGGAGCCCTTCCCCCCAACCCAACAGCGAGCCGAGCACCACCACGGCCACCCCCGCGTTGAGCAGCCCATACGCGGCCCACACGGGCGCCTCGGGCCCCCGACTGACGCCGCCGGGCAGTTTGGGCAGCCACCAAAACAGCACACCCAAAACCAGCTGCGCCACCCAGCCCACCAGCAGGGCCTCGATGTGCCAGGGCCGCAAGCGCCACACCCACGCGCCCAGGCCGGGCCAGGCCTTGAAAGTGAGCAGCAGCGCGCCCCAGGTGATGGCCACCAGAAAATGCCCCCACGCGGTGCGCACCATCCATTGGCTCACGCGCGGCATCACGCCCCTCCCCGGCGATACCAGCCCCGAATGCGGGGCCAGATGTGCACCACAAAGGCCACCCCCGCCAGCCACTGCAACCACGCAGCCGCCACGAGCAACCCCGCCGACAAGGGGCCGGGGTTCCGGGCCTGCCACGGCTCGGCCACGGTGCGCAGCAGCAGCCCGGCGTTGAGCAGGAACCACGCGGCCCAGACGGGCCGTTCGTCGCCCCGCTTGGTGGGCCCATGCCCCACGATGGGGAACATCCAATACGCGGCGCCGAAAATCATTTGCGTCACCCAACCCACCAAGAAGAGATGCCACGCGGTGGGCCGTAAGCGGTTCCACCAGCCGCCGGGCACGGCCTCGAGGGCCCACGCCAGCAGCAGGTAGACCCAGGCGGCTTTGATGTAAAGGCGCGCCAGGCGGGGCATGGCTCAGCCTCCGTCGACATACACCCGCCGCACCCGGGGCAGCAGCAGGGTGGTCACTTCGTAGTTGATGGTCTCGGCCCAGGCCGCCACCTCCTCCGCGGGGATGCATGCCCCCCGCTGGCAGCCCACCAGCACCACCTCGTCTTCCAGCCGCACCCCCGGGATGTGCGAGACATCGACCACGATTTGGTCCATGCTCACCCGTCCCAGCACGGCCGCGCGCTGCCCGCGCACCAGCACCTGGGCCCGGTTGGAAAGCCGGCGCACATAGCCGTCGCCGTAGCCCACGGGCACCAGGGCCACGGTGGTGGGCTTTTGGGTGACGAAGGTCCGGCCATAGCCGATACTGCTGCCGGCCGGCAGGGTACGCACCCGGGCCACCCGGCTCTTCCAGGTGAGCACGGGCTTGAGGGGAACCGGCGCGGGCCACGCGGCCGAGGGTTGCAGGCCATAGGTGGCGATGCCGGGCCGCACCGCGTCCAGATGGGCCTCGGGCAGGGCAAAGATGGCCGCGCTGTTGCACGCGTGACGCAAAGGGGGCATGAGCCCCGCGGCCTGCACCGCGGCCAGCACTTCCCCAAACACCCGCCACTGATGGCGCAGGTAGGTGGTGTCGGCCTCGTCCGCGGTGGCGAAGTGGGTGTAGATGCCCTCCACCTGCACTCCGGGGATGCCGCTCGCGGCCCGCAAGAAATCCACGACCTCGTGGGGCAGCAGGCCATAGCGCCCCATGCCGGTATCGACATTGATGTGCACCGGGTGCGGCGCGTCGGCCGGGGCGTGGGCCCCCAGGGCGCGCAAGAAGTCCAGGGTAATCACCGTGGGGATGAGGCGCGCCCGGGCCACGGTTTCGGCCGCGGCCAGGGGCACATAACCCAGCAGCAAAATGGGCGCGGTGATGCCGGCCGCGCGCAGGGCCAGGCCCTCTTCCAGGCGGTGCACCACCAGCCGCGCGGCGCCGGCCTGCAGCGCGGCCCGGGCCACGGGCACCAGGCCATGGCCGTAGGCATTGGCCTTGACCACCGCGAACACCTGCACCCGCGGGCCCACCCACTGCTGCAACGCGTGCACATTGGCCCGGTAGGCGGCCAAATCCACTTCGGCCCAGGTGATGGCTTCAGGCGGCGGGGTGGTCATCGGGTTCCTCCTGGGGCTACAGGCCCCCGACCAAAAAGGGGTTGAAGCGTCGCTCGTGCCCCACCGTGGTCTCGGGCCCATGGCCGGGCAGAATGCGGGTTTGGTCGGGCAGGGGCAGCACCTGGGTGGCGATGCTGTGCAGCAGGGTTTGGAAATCGGCCTGAGGCAGGTCCGTGCGGCCAATGCCCTCGCGGAAGATGACATCGCCGGCCAGGAGCACACCGGGCTCGGCCGCGTAGAACATGACATGGCCGGGTGTGTGCCCCGGCGCGTGGCGCACTTCAAAGGTGGTGGAACCCAACCGCAGGCGCTGGCCGTGTTCCAGAAACACACTGGGCTCGGGGCCGGGGTCTAAGCGGAAGCCGAACAGCGGTGCGCCGCCTTCCAGCCGCCACAGCCACAGGTCGTCGGGGTGCATGGCCACGATGGGCCAGGTGGGCAGGGCCTCGGCCAACGCGGCCAGCCCACCGATGTGGTCGAAGTGCGCGTGGGTAATCCACACATGGCGAATGCGCCAACCCCGGCGTTGGGCCTCGGCCGCGATGCGCTCCCCTTCCGCGCCCGGGTCCACCACCGCGGCCAGCCGGGTGGCGGTGTCGGCCAGCAAATAGGCGTTGGTCTGCAAGGGCCCCACGGTCAGCGGCACGATTTCCAGGCTCATCGACAGCCTCCTCAACGCGCCCTTCCATTGTACCGCGGCCTGCCCCGGCGATGGCAAAGAAAGGGCGCACACGGAGAACACGGAGAGGGGAGAAGTTGGAGGTTGGAAGTTGGTGGTTGGTAGTTGGCAGGGGGCGCGCTTGCTGACTGCTGACCGCTCTTTTCCTTTCGTGCCCATCCGTGTTTATCTGTGTTCATCCGTGGTTTTTTCATTTCATCCGCGTTCATCCGCGTGCATCCACGGTTTCATTCCCCGGACGACCCACCGGGTCGCCCCTACCGCCGCGGGCGCACTGCCATGCGCCCCTACCGGGCTCCCTGCTCTCCTTATGGCGCAACCACGAATTCGTATTGCACCACCGTGGGCTTGCTCACCGGACGCACGGTGACCACCACTTCCAAAGTCGCGGGTTCAGCCGTGTCGGACGGGAAGAGACCCGGCCGGGCCTCCACCGTATATTCGCCGGGGCCGGTACGGGTGGCCGTGCCCTGGGCCCGCAGCGCCGCGCCCTGCCAGAAGAAGTAGCGCACCTCCGCCACCTGGTCCGCGGGGTAGGCCGCGCGGTCGCGGGTGGTGATGCTCACCGTCCACGCGCCGCCTTCCGCGGCCCGAATGCGGGTGGGGCCGTCGATGCGCACCGCGGGCCACAGGGGCGCGGTGAAGCGGTCCCACTTGTCGGGCGGGTCGGGGAACGCAGGCGCGCAGCGCAGCACCAGATTGCCTTCCAGGCCGTTGACCTGGGCCAGGTAGAAGGGCCCGCTGCCCACCCAAAAGTGGCCGTGTTCGGCGTACCATTGGCGATAGCGCGCCCAGCGGCTCTGCACCTCTTGGGGCGTCAGGTACGGTTCCAACGCGGGGAAAGGCACATACGCCTCGGCCGCGGCCGCGTCCAAATGGCGGGCCAGCAGGGCCAGCGCGGGGCCGTCGATGTAATTCAGCCATTCCACGCCGTCCGCGTCGGCCTGGCTGCGAGAAAACGCGGCCTCACCCGCGGCCACCGCGTGCACGCCCAAGCCCAGCACATGCCACGCGGCCGGGCCCAAACGCAGGGTGGGGAACCAGGTGCCTTCCCAGGCCACCAGGTTTTCCGCGTCTAAGCTGAGCGCGTCGGTGTAGGTTTCGATGACCAGGGGTTGGGTCGAAACGATGCGCACGCCTTTGAAGGTGCTGAGGAACCCTTCCACCCGACCGGCCAGGGCCCGGTCGTAAATGGGGCTGCCTTCCTTGCCCGGTGCAAGCTGCATAATCATGGTCATCACGAAGTCGGCCACCGAGAGGGGGGAACCGTCGTGCCAGGTGACCGTCTCGAACAGGTCCGGCGGATATGCCACCACAATGCGGGCGCGCGCGGTCGCGCCCTCGGGGAAGCGCTCGCCCGCGGGGATGAAACGGCCCGTGGCCGGGTCCCAATCGGCCCAGGCGTCTTCCGGCACGGGGATGGGCCCAGCGGCCGGTTCCACCGTGACCCAATCGAGGGTGCGCTGCACCGCGACGCCCGGCGCGACGGTCACCGTGGCCCGCAGCAGGCGCTGGGGTTGAGCCAGGCCGGTGTAAGGGTCCAACAGCACGGCCCAATCGACGGTTCCCCGCAAAGGCATGAGGTCGTAGATTTGCGACGAGCCGCCCAGGGGGTTCCACGGGCCGGTGAGCAGGTTGGGCTGGGCGATGACCACCCGGTCGGCGGCGGTGTCGGGTTTGCGGTGCAGGGTGTAGGGCCACAAGCGGGAACCGGCGATGCCACCGGCCAGGTCGTAGGCCACATCGACCTCGGTGCGCAGGGGGCTGAAGGAGATTTTATCGACCAGCCACACCCGGGCCGAATCTTGCAGCGCGTAGGGCAGGGCTTTGGCGAAGAGGGCGCGGCGTTCGGCCAGGTCGGTGTAATCGTGGTCGGCCAGGCGATAGGCCACGGCCGCGAAGGCTTCGGCCGGCTGATAGGCCTGCCACAGGGGGTAAGGTCGGCCCCGGGGGGTGTAGTTGAGTTCGAACACATAGCCCTGGTCGCGTTCCACTAAGGTGCTCAAGCGGCCGGCGGTGTAGAGGTGCCATTGACCTTCGTGGGGGTCGCCGCCGATGCGGGCGAAAGCCTCCCGGGCGGTGGTATAGACCCGGTCCACGGTGAAACCCACTTGCTCCAGCTGCCCGGCCACATAATCGCCAATGGCTTTGCGTTCGTCCTCGGTGCGGATGACGAAGATGAGGGTGACGGGCTCGTCGGCGTAGAACCAGCGTCCGTCACGCCATTCTGCGCCGGCCTTTTCCATTTCCTCGGTGATGACCTGCCGGGCCCGGTCGGGGTCGTAGGCATATTGCCGCTCCAGAGGGCGAATGAGGTCGATATAGCGGGCATAATCGGGGAAGGCGCTGAGCAGGGGGACCCATTTGGGGACGCCCAAACCGCCCAAAATTTCGCCCACGATGTACTCGCGGTCGATGAGCCAGTTGAGAGCCTCGCGAATGCGAGGCAGGGCGAAGGGGTTGAACTTGCCGTTGCCTTCGAAGATGGGCCCCGCGGGGTTGAGGGTGAGCTCCCGGTTGGAGCCGTAGAACTGGACATAGGTGAGGGCCGGGTCCTCCTGCACCTGGCGGAAGAGGGCGGGGTCGGCCAGGCTGTAGGCGTAGATGTCGTAGTCGCCGGCCTGCAGGCGGGCGATGGCCGTGCCGGGGTTGGGGTCGGCCACGAAGACCACTTCTTCGACGCCCAAGCCAGGGCAGCGGCCCACGGGGGTGGGCGAAGGTTCTGCTGTGGCGGTGGGGTGGGCCGGGGACGCGGTCGCCGAGATGGGCGTGGGCGAAAGCGCGCCGGCGGTAGGGGTGGCTGGCGCGGTGCGTGCGGTGCAGGCGGCCAGCGCCATGGCCAGCATCAGGGCCAGGGGGGCCAGGCTGTGACGCGCGGTTGCCCAAGACCCGCGAAGTTGGACCAACATGTTGCGCTCCTTGGCGAGATGGGGTGTGCGCGCCCCCTCTCCCGCACCAGGGCGATTATACCCGCGCGGGCGTGCCACGGGGGGTTACTACCCATTGGCTGCAGCCGCGCGGCGCAGGGCATTTGGCGATAGAACAAAACCGCGGATGAAAAACAGCGGTCAGCAGTCAGCAGACAGCAGGGAGCAAGCGCAGCCCCCGCCACCCGCCAACTTCCAACCACCAACCTCTAACCTCCAACCTCCAACCACCAGCCTCCAGCTACCAACCTCCCGTTGGAACGCCCTTATTCAACCCATCGATGGCACGGTATAATGTAGCCGTTGAGCCGCTTTGCTGCGCTTCGATGGGAGGATGTTGCCATGCGGAAGACGCGTTTGCCTCTGGTGATGCTGCTGGGACTGACCGCGCTGCTCCTGCTGAACGGCTGCGCGGGCGCGGCCCCCACCCCCGCCGAGGCTATGCGCGAGGCCGAGGGGCAGGCGCCCGCCCAGCCGGTGGTGCTGAGCGCCACGCCCGAGCCTACCGAAACGCCCACGCCCGAGCCCACAGCAACGCCGACGGAAACTTCGACGCCGACGCCCGAAGCCACGCCCACGCCGGATGCCGAGGCTATTGTGCAGCGGATACGGGAGAAACTGAGCCAGGAGCAGCAGGTGTATCGCAATGATATGTGGGTCAAACTGCGTGGCAGCAGTGCATACAAAGATATTTTGGTATGGGGCAATCTGAAGCTCACCGAAGCCTTGGGCATCAACTATGATTTGGCGCAACTGGTCAAGCAGGGGCACGATGTGCGCATCGTGTGGGTAGGGAAGAATTGGTGGTATTCTAAAGGTAGTTATGGTCATCCCCTACAAGGGGTGGCAGCTTTCTGTTTATTTCCTGACACCAAATATGCTATGGCCAGAGGGCGTTTTATAGCGAAAGAAGTGATGCCTGTGAACAATTCGGCAGATTTTTTCTTGCGGGATAAAGGGGTACCAATTTCGCGGCGTAATGCAATTGCTTGGGATATCTTCGGAACACGGGGGCGCTCCGCACATACTGGTGAGGCGGTCGATATTCAAGCAGAACATGACTTAATAGTACTTGTTGATGGAGAGGTCAAAGGCGCTGTTCATCTGCGAACCGTACAGGATAATGACCCTAATGAGTTCCGTAAAGAAGGAGAAGAGGGGAGATTCAACATTTTTATAACTCCATATACAAACAATGTTCCCGCAAAACTTGAGGAGTATGTGAAGCAATGTGTGAACCTACCTATGCCATAGCGGCATAAATGTTATAATTCGCTATGCGCTGGCATCTATTACGCAATTCGTTTTTGTTAATCACAGGTTTGATCGTACTTTTTTGGTTGTATAAATCCCCTATCTTTGCGCAGGGTTGTTTCTTCTGTGAATGTTGTGTTCCCCAATGTGGCCCGCGGGCAAGACGCTGCGGCGCCTTCCAAACCACCGACCCTGGCAGGTGTACTTCTCTATGCCGTAGTGCGCCTATTGGTCCGGGTGAAGTCTGCGATACCTGGCCCTGCGACCCTACGCCTACGCCACCTCCCAGCGATGAGTGTGTTGTCGACTCGCAATGCCCCGCGGGGGAATGCTGTTACGCCTCACCGGGTGGGAATTACTGCGCACCTTGTAGCGGTGGCGGCGGCGGTGGTGGGGGCAACAACCCGCCCTCCTGTAACTTCGACGCCTTCCCCAATGCCATCGACTACGACGGCAAGGCCTTCATCGACCCCAACTCGGGCACCGACCAGGTGCTCATGCCCTCCAGCAACACTTATGCCATTGCCACCAGTGACCCCGACGGCGATAGTGTCAGCATCACCGACTTTTCGGTGGACAAACCCGATTGTCTGGCGGCGACTCGCAGCGGCAAGCAGGTGACCCTCACGCCCCAGGGTGCGGTCACGGGCAAAACCCCGACCTTGGACGGCCCGACTTCCAATGTGTGCACGGTGACGCTGACCGCGCAGGTCTCCGACGGCAACGGCGGTACGGCCAGTTGTAGCAAGTCCATCCAGGTGCGCTACCCCCGACCCCGGCTTTCCGCGGTGTATCCGAAAGGGTGGGGGCGGCTTGCCAAAACCCCTCCCCCGAACCCCCTCCCCTTGTAGGGGAGGGGGAAAACGAGCCGCAACGAAGAGGCCACAGCCGCACACAACCCTTCCCCCTTACGAAGGGGGAGGGGTTGGGGAGGGGGATTTTGAGCCGCATGGCCGCTCCACCGGCCCGCCGCCGATATGTGCAGGAAAAGAACTCGCCCCCGCGGGTGTGCCGCTGGTGAATGCTGGTTCCCCCACGCAAGATTTGCCCCCGGCGGACCAACGGGTGCAGGTGCAGCAGTATCTGGCCAGTGACCACAATATACTGCGCTTGGCGTTGGTTGTGCGAGACGCCAACGGCAACCAGGGCCTGAACCTGAACGCCTGGGCCGCGGAAAATGCCATTGCAGTGTATCTGGATGGGCCTACGGGGCAGGATATTCCGCTTTTGATTGGCGGCTATGGCATTACGCGGCAGCGGGTGTGGGACCCGACTACTAAGGTATTCTGGCAGGTGTATCTGTACGGCATCGACGCGGGCGGGGGCATTGTGCCCTTTGGGTCGTTTACGGATTTTGACCGCTGTGTGAACGACCCCAACACTGCGGCTGGTCTCCCGAGAATGAAGCCTCGGATAACGCGGATAAACGCGGATAAAATGAAAAAACCACGGATAAACACGGAAAAACACGGATGAAAAACAGCGGGGAGGGAATGTGGGTAGGGGCGACCGGCTGGTCGCCCGTCGCGGTAGGGGCGCAGCGTGCTGCGCCCGGGGGATGAAGCCGCGGATGAACAACAGCAGTCAGCAGGGAGCAATGAGCGGTGAGGCTCAGCGGTCAGCAAGCGTGCCCCCTGCCAACTTCCCACCACCAGCCCCCAACCACTTCCCCCTACGACGGCTTCGCCAGCAAACGCAGGCCGGCCAAAAGCTGCGCCTGCCAGCGGCCTTCGGGGTCCCGGGGCAGGCGGTAGGTCTCCCGGCCCGTGCGCCAGGGCGACGGCAACGGCCGCAGGGTGCGCGGGGGCGCGGCCTCGGGCCGGGGCGGGTAGCGCAGCACAATGTGCCCGCCTTCCGCGCTCACCGCGGCCAGCCCCGCGGCCTGGGCCAGCACCTTCACCCGCAGCATGTAGAGCAAATGCTGCGCCTCGGGGGGCCAGGGGCCGAAGCGGTCCCGCAGCTCTTCGGCCAGGGCATCGACCTGGGCCAGGGTTTCCACCTCGGCCAGGCGGCGGTAGAGGGCCAGCCGCACTTCGGGGTCGGGCACATAATCGGGGGGCAAGCCCACCGGTAGAGGCAGCTCCACACTCACGGGGTTGGGAGAAAGGGCCCGGGCCAAACGCTCGGGCGCGGGCAACCCGGCCGCGGCCCGCAACTGGGCCACGGCTTCGGCCAGCAGGCGGGTGTAAAGGTGGAACCCCACCGCGGCCACATGCCCGTGCTGTCGGGTTCCCAGCAATTCCCCCGCGCCGCGTAGCTCCAAATCTCGCAGCGCAATTTGCATCCCCGCGCCCAAATACGAATGCTCGGCCAGGGCCTCCAAGCGGGCCTTGGCCTCGGGGCGGGGCGGGTAGAGGGGGCTCCAGAAGAAATACGCGTAGGCCCGCAGCGCGCCCCGACCGATGCGGCCCCGCAGCTGATACAACTGGGCCAGGCCAAAGCGGTCGGCGCGTTCCACAATCAGCGTGTTGGCCCGGGGGAAGTCCAGCCCGGCCTCGATGATGGTGGTGGTCACCAGCACATCCACCTCGCCGGCCGCGAAGCGTTCCATCACCGCGGCCAGCTCCCGTTCGGGCATTTGCCCGTGGGCCACGGCCACCCGGGCCTGGGGCACCAGCCCTTGCAGCCGGGCGGCCACCGAGGGGAGTTCTTCCACCCGATTGTGCACATAGAACACCTGCCCCCCGCGGTCCAGCTCTCGCCACAGGGCCCGGCGCACCAGCTGGGGGTCGTAAGGGCCGATGTGGGTCACCACAGGCTGGCGCTCCGCGGGCGGGGTTTGGATGATGGAAATGTCGCGCGCGCCGCTCAGGGCCAGATACAACGTGCGGGGAATGGGCGTCGCGGTCAGGGTGAGCACATCCACCTCGGTGCGCAGGCGCTTGAAGTGCTCTTTATGCGTTACGCCGAAGCGTTGTTCCTCGTCGATGATGACCAGGCCCAGGTCTTTGAACTGCACATCGGGCGAGAGCAGGCGATGGGTGCCGATGACGATGTCGATGCTGCCCCGGCGCAGGCCTTCCACAATGCGGGTTTGCTCCTGGGGCGAACGAAAGCGCGACAGCATCTCCACCACCACGGGGAAGGGGGCCAGCCGCTGGCGGAAGGTGCGGTAGTGCTGCTGGGCCAGCACCGTGGTGGGCACCAGCACGGCCACCTGCTTGCCGTCCATTACGGCCTTGAACGCGGCCCGCAGCGCGATTTCCGTCTTGCCAAAGCCCACATCGCCGCACAGCAGGCGGTCCATGGGCCGGGGGCTTTCCATGTCGCGTTTGACCTCTTCCAGGGCCCGCAGCTGGTCCGGCGTTTCTTCATAGGGAAAGGAAGCCTCCAGGGCCACCTGCCATTCGGTGTCGGGACTGAACGCGTGCCCGCGCACCGTTTGGCGGCGGGCGTAGAGTTCCAACAGCTCTTGCGCCACGGCCAGGGCCGCGCGGCGGGCTTTGGCCTTGGCCTGCTGCCACTGGCCCGTACCCAGGCGGGTGATGCGGGGCGGCGTGGCATCGGGGCCCACATAGCGGGTCACCCGGTCGGCCTGGTGCACAGGCACATAGAGCTGGTCGCCTTCCGCGTACTCGATGAGCAAATAATCCTGGGGCACCCCCTCGGTAACCCGCTGCACCAGGCCCCGGAAACGCCCGATGCCGTGGTCCAGGTGCACCACATAATCGCCGGGCTGCAAGTCGGCATAAGCCTGCTCGGGGGCCTGAACCCGAGGCCGTGGACGGCGGCGCACCTGAGGCGGCCGCCAGCCGAAAATTTCCGCGTCGGTGAAGAGGTGCACGGCCCGGCTTTCGGGGCTTTGAGGCGCCTGGGGCAAGGCCGTAAACGCCACGCCCCCGCGAGCGCTGCCTTCCACGAAAAACAGGGGGCCGCTGCGCCGGCGGCGGAATTCACGCCACACCTGGGTGAGCCGGGCCTTTTGGCGGGTAAGCACCCACACTTCCGCGCCCTGGCCCAGCAAGCGGGCCACATGGTCGAAGAAAGTCACCAGCTGTCCGCCGAAACGCTCTAAGGGGCGGAACAGGTCGGCCACATCTTCGGGTTCGGCCGCGACCGGCAGGTCTTCCCCCGGCGGCTGGTAAGGGCCCAGGGAAAGGGTGCGGCCCTCGGGAAACTGGGCGGTCAGCTCTTCCCACGGCAGGTAGGGCAGCGGGCCATCGGCCGGCCAGTGCCCGGCTTCGACCGCTTCGGCCCGCAGGCGCACGGCCTGGGCTTCCAGGTCGTCCACGGCCCGGCGCAGGGTTTGCATGTCTTCCACCAGCACCACCCCTTGGGGCGGAACATACGCCAGGACGCTGGCCGGTGGGTAGCGGAAGGGCAACTGCGCCTCGGAAGGCGGCTCGGCGTCGTCGTCGCGGCGCAAGATTTCTCGCGCCGGGGGCAGGGTGACCCGCTGCAGCGCGGCCAGGGTGCGCTGGGTTTGGGGGTCGAAAGCCCGCAGGCGCTCCACTTCGTCGCCGAAGAAGTCGATGCGCACCGGATGGGCCGCGGTGGGGGGCCACACATCCACCAGGCCGCCGCGGCGGGCGAACTGGCCCACCTGCACCACCACCGAAGCCGGCTCGTAGCCGCTGCGCACCAGGGCCCGGGCCAGGGCCACGGGCGAAAGGCGACTGCCGGGCCGCAGGCGCAGCGTGGCCCGCAGGAACTCCCGCCGGGGCAGGGTGCGGGTGAGCAACGCCGCGGCCGTGGCCAGAATGACCCGCGGCTCGGGTTTGGGCCCCGGCTGCCAAAACGCGGCCAGGTGCGCCAGCGCGGTCAGGCGTTCCTCCCGGGGGCCGGGGGGCCAGGGTTGGGGTTCGTAGAACAGGGGCCCCGGCTCGGGGAACAGGAGCACTTGCTCCGGGGGCAGCCAGTTGGTGAACTCGCGGGCCAGGGCCAGGGCCGTGTCGGCCCGGTCCACCAGGTAGAGCACCGGCCCCACCCGCGCGTGGCGCAAAGCCGCGGCCAGGGGCACGCGCGCGGCCGCGGGCAAACCGAGCACGGGCCACGGCCCCCAGGTGTGCCGCGCGGGAAGCGGCGCGGCGTTACGCAGCGCAGCCAGCAAACGCTGCACCGCAGGGGCTGCGGACAGCCGCGCGGTGAGTTCGGCTAAGGGCGGTGTCGCTGCCTGGGTAGACATATCGGACTGCGGCCTCCCTCGAACATGCCGGGCCAGAGGCAAAGATATATTGTACCGCGGTCCCTCAAGGCTGGTATAATCGGCAGCGTCGTTGATTTCGGGCCGGTAGCGGCGTTCAGGCGTCCATCGTGTAGCCGGTCGGCAAGGGGTTGCCCATGTGTCCTTATCTCTCCCCCCGCTGGCGTTTTGGCCTTCAGTTCGGCTTGTGGTTGCTTCTGGCCGTGCTTTTGGCGCTGATTGGGCCACCCGAGCGCACCTTGGGGCCCGGCATTCGGGCCGTGTATTTGCACGGCGCGTGGGTGTGGACCGCGTTGCTGGGCTATGCCTGGGCCGCGTGGCAGGGGTTGCTGGCCCTCAAAGCCCGCGAGCGCGATGCGACAGCCCCGCATTCGCGGGCCACCCGGGTTTGGGGTTGGGTGGCCACCTTCTTTTGGGTCACCTATCTTCCCGTTTCCTTGTGGGCCATGCAGGTCAACTGGAACGGCCTGTTTTTGGCCGAGCCCCGCTGGCGGGTCGGCCTGGCCTTCGCGGTGACCGGGGTGCTGTTGCAGCTGGCGACCTGGTTCTTGCCGCCCTGGGCCGCGGCCGGGATTAACATCGGGTTTTTCGTCGCCCTGGTCTATGCCATCGTGACGGCCCAGCAGGTCATGCACCCACCGGCGCCCATGTTCACCTCGCGCGGGGTGCTGGCCATGCAGTTGCACTTCGCCGCGGTACTGCTGGCCCTGCTGCTGGCCCAGCGGGCCGCGGTGCAATGGACCGCGACCTGGCTGCGCGCCGAACCCAACGACTTTCCCACGGCTTCGGCCGCCCCACCTTCCCCCTGAGGAGCTCTTATGCGCATTCACAGCGTCACCCTCTACCATGTGCGAATGCCCCTGGTGGCCACCTTCGCCACTTCCACCCACAGCCGCGACCAACGGGACGCGCTCATCGTCGAAGTGCGCGATACCGACGGCTACATCGGCTGGGGCGAAGTGGTGGCCGGCTTCGCACCCCACTACTCCCCCGAAACCACCATCACCGCTGAGCATGTGCTGGCCGACTTTCTCATTCCCGCGCTGTTCGATGGGCCGGTGCACCACCCCGGCGATTTTCTGGACCGGGTGGCCTGGGTGCGGAACCACAACATGGCCAAGGCCGGGCTGGAAATGGCCTTGTGGGACCTTTACGGCAAGCGTTTGGGCCGCTCCCTGCGGGATTTGCTGGGTGGAACCCGGGAACGGGTGCCCGTGGGCGTTTCGGTAGGCCTGCAGGAAAGCCCTCAGGCCCTGGTGCAGGTGGTGGCCGCCTACCTGGAGCAGGGCTATCGTCGCATCAAGCTGAAAATCAAGCCCGGCCAGGATGTCATGTTCGTGCGCGCGGTGCGGGAGGCCTTCCCCGATGTGCCCCTGCAGGTGGACGCCAACAGCGCCTATGACCTGGAAACGGCCCGCACTGCGCTGCGGCCTTTGGACGACATGAACCTGCTGCTCATCGAGCAGCCCCTGGCCTACGACGATTTGTGGGACCACCACAAGCTGCAGAAGGAATTTCGCACGCCCATTTGCTTGGACGAGAGCATCACTTCCGCGGAAAAGGCCCGCAAGGCCATGGAAATGGACGCCGCCCGAGTCATCAACATCAAAGTAGGCCGGGTGGGCGGCCTGACCGAGGCGGTGCGCATTCACGATTTGGCCGCGGCCAACAAAGTGCCCGTGTGGAGCGGGGGCATGTTGGAAACCGGCATTGGCCGGGCTGCCAATCTGGCCCTGGCCTCGCTGCCCAACTTCCGTCTGCCGGGGGATATTTCGGCCACGGACCGCTACTATCGGCTGGACATCACCCACGAGCGCTTCGCGCTCAACGACGACGGCACCATCACCGTGCCCCAGGGCCCGGGCCTGGGCGTGCGGGTCAACCGGGAGGCGCTGGCCTTCTACACCCTGCACAGCATGAGCTACTACGCGGAGTGAGGCAGGCGCGCGGTACGAAAGCCGGCCGCGTGGCTCAGCGGCTCACCAGGGCCAAAGCGCCGTAGACGGCCAACAGCACGATGGCCGCGGCCAGCAGCCCATACCCCGCGACGCGCAGCAGCCAGGCCCGCCGCACCAGCCGGCCGTGGGCCGTGTGCCCCCGGCGCCCGGCGGCCAAATCGGCCTCGTTGGCCGGCGTCTCCCCCTGTCGGCGATACCACCAGGCGCGCGCACAATACACATACGCGCCGATTTCCGAAGCCGCGATGGGCCGCGTTTTGCGCCGCGGCATGGTCACCCTCCCAGCAGGAAGCCCACCAGCGCGGCCACCGCGATGGACGCGGCGTTGACCCCGTCGTTGTGAAGCCAGGGCCACCCGCGGCGGTGTTGGGTGCGGGCGCCGCAGCGGTGGAAAGGATGCTGCTCGGTTTCTTTGGCGCAGGCGGGGCAGTAGTACATGGCCTGCACCGTGGCGCCCAGCAGGGAATCCACCGCGCTGCCCACCAGCCCGCCCAGCCACACGCTCAAGGCCAGCCGCCCGTTCGGTTCCCCCGGGGCCAGGAGCCCGGCCAGCGCGGCCAACAGGCCCGCGCCCCCCGCGGCCGCGGCCCACCCCCAGGGCGAAACGCCGCCCGAAGTGCCCGGGGCCACCACCCGCCCGCTGAGGATGTGCCGGGGCCGAGGGTGCAGCACGCCGATTTCGGTGGCCCAGGTGTCGGCCGCGGCGGCCGCCAGCGCCGCGGCAAAGGCCGCCCACCAGCGCGCCGCGGGCTGCCAGGCATAAGCCACGGCCAGCGCCGCGGCCAAACCGCCGTTGGCCAGCACCTGCCCCGCATCGCGGCGGCTGCCTTTGGCGAACTTTTCCGCAGTGGCCCGCTTGCGCGCCGCGGCCCAGCGGGACCACCCGCTGGACGAAACGAAAAAGGCCAACAGCAACACACCCCAGGCCCAACCGCCTAAGGCCAAAATCGCGCTGCCCACCCCCCAGGCCGCCCACGCGCCCGAAGGGCTCAAACTGCGGGCCCGGTAGGCGGCCCAGGCGATGCCCGCGGCCCACGCCACCCCCCACCAACCCAACGGTGCGTGCCATGCGACGCCGAAGGGGTCCATGTTCGCCTCGCTCACAGCCAGAGGTGGCTCGCCACGGCCCACAAAAAGCCCAACCCGCTCAGCAGCCCCGCGGCCCACAGCGCATAAGCCGGGCCCTTTTGCCCGCGACCGGCCAGCACGAAGCCCAGGCCCGTTTCCGCGCCTTCCAGCACCAGGTGGCCATACAGCGCGTATTGCAGCCCGGCCCCGAGCAGGGGCCAGCCCTGCCACGCGGCGGCCACGGTGAGCAGGGTGGCCAGCCAGGCGCCCAGCACCAGGCCCCACATCCCAAGCGCCGCGCGTCGGTCCGGGGCCGCGGCGCGTGTTTCAGGGGGAACCGTCGCCGGCGCGGGCCCGGGGCTGGCGTCTTCCGCGTCCCCGGGGGACGCGGCGGAAGGCTCGGGGGCCGCGGGGGCGGTTGTGGCCAGCGCTGTGGCCGCGGCCGGGGCCGACGCCGGTTCCTCAAGCGCCGCTGCCTGGGCTTCGGCTGTGGCAGGGCCGTGGGCCTCCAAACGCGCGGCCAGCGCGGTCAGAAAGGCGGCCGGGCGCGCGGGGGTGAGCACGAAGACCCGGCCCTCCGCGTCTTCCACCACCACCCACCGGCTGCGGCTCACCGCGTAGAAGGCCACGGTGGGGCCTTGGGCCGGTGCGGCCAGCCCCACTTGCAGGCCGGGCCAGCCTCGGGGCGGCGAGGGCAGGGGGCGGTCGTAGTGCTGTTGCACCCCGGCCCACACGATGCTTTCCAGGGGCACGGTGGCCTGCGCGCCCGGCCCGGCTAAGTGCAAGGCCTGGGGGGTCAGGGTGTAGCGCACCCGGCGCAGCCACCACCAGCCAAAGGCCAGCCACGGCAGCAGAAAGGCGCTGACCGCAGCCGCGGCCAGCCACAGGGCGAAGTCGCTTTGCCCCCGGGCCAGCCAGGCCTGCCACGCGGTCCAGCCAAAAACGGCCAGGGCGAGCAGAGCGCCCAGGCCGTACAACCGCGCCCAGCGCGGCGGTGGGGCGAAGGTTTGCGGTGGGGTGTCGAGGTCGTTCACCAGCCCTCCAGGAAAGGCCGCCATTCTTCATGCTGCGCCAAATAGCGCCGAAAGCGATACAGCGCGCTGCGCGGCGGCGGTGCGGGGCGGCGCAACAAGGGCATGTGGGCCTCTTCGGGGGTGCGGTTCCCCTTGCGCTGATTGCACTCGGGGCAGGCGGTGACCAGGTTTTCCCAGGTGTAGCCGCCCCCTCGTTGCCGCGGGATGACATGGTCGATGGTCGGGCGGGTGGTCAGGCGGCCGCAATACTGGCAAATGTAGCCGTCGCGGCGGAAGATTTCGCGCTTGGTCAGGGGAATGGTGGGCCGCGGGCGGCGAATCATGTAAGTGAGCCGAATGACCGAGGGCACGGGGAAGGGTTCGCCCATGGTGCGCAGCCAACCGCGGCCGTTGAGCACCAGATGGGCTTTGGCGGCAAACAGTAACCCCACGGCCCGCCTCACGCTGCACACACTGAGGGGTTCGTAATTGGCGTTGAGCACCAACACCGGCAAACTCAAAAGCGAAGCCGAAGCGCGCCCTGCACTGAAAGCAACCTTCCTCCTGCCGTGCGGTTAGTGTTCGCCTGGGTCGTTGGGCTTGTCCGGCGCCACGGCGCTTTCCGTACCGGCCCGGTCCAGACCCACGGCTTTCAAGATGCGGCGTACGATATTGTACACCACATTTTGCTGAAAGCCGCTCATCCAGGCCAGCAAAAAGACCACGGCAGCGGAATTGATGCGGCTGTCGACGCCGGCGGTGAGGGAAAACAGCCCGGCCTGGATGGCCAGATAGGCGAACGCGCCCAGCATGGTGCCCATGAGGGGGCTGGCGTAATACCAGATGCTATAGAGGGGGTCGAAATCCTGGTCCCGGGCGATGTGCCGCCACAGGGCGTACAGTGCGCCGGTAGCCCCGCCCAGGCCGCCCCAAATCGCGCTTTTGATGCCCAAGATGAGCCATTGCACGCTATCGACGCCGGCCTGGGGGTCGGGGTTGTAGCCCAACACAGGGGCCCAGCGCAGCAACACGGCCGGCGCGAGGAACATGGCGCTGACCAGCGCGATGACCCAGGCCAGCTCGTAGGCAAACAGCTTCCAGCCATATTGCCGGGCCCAGGTGCGCACGCGGCGTTGCAACTCTAAGCGATAGGCCACCTCGTTGAGCAGGCGCTCGGCCTCTTCGTAGTAATCGGGCCCGCGACGCAGCAGGTTGCGCGCATCGAGAATTTGATTGAGCAATTGCCTGGCCAGGGTCGTGCGATTGACTTCCCGATTGACCCGTTTGGTGAGCACATTGGCCCAGCGCCACAGGGTTTGCAAGTCGGGCCGGGTGACCAACGAAGCGCCCCAATCGTCGGCGTCGTCCCCGGCATCGGGCCCGGGATGGCCCACCGGTTCTACCGCGCCCAGCCCTTTGTCGCGGGTGGGGCGGGGCAGGTTGGGGTTCTCGGGCAGCAGGTCCTCCGGCGCGGGGGGCAACAGCCCATCCTGGGGCAAATCATCACGTTCGGCAGCGGCAGAAGCGTCGCTCATCGATCCTCTCCTGGGCAAGGGGACCGGCCGGGCCGATGCGCGGCCCACGGCGCATAAGGGTTCCTTTGTCGCTAATGATACCACAGGATGCGCCAGAAAGAGACAAGTTGTTTTATTCGCTTGCTTTTTTGTGGGTTTTCAGGTATAGTGAGAAATGTAAATTGCGCGGCCAGCGAGAGCCGCCATGATGCGAGGCCGCGACGCCGTGCTCCCCCAAGCACGGGGCAAACGAACCCCGTACAGCCCGGCCGGGCGAGGTTTCGCTCGGGCCTGTCGTGAAGGAGGGCGATGATGAAACGCAATCGCAAACGCATGGTGGGGCTGATGGTGTTGACGCTGCTGTTGGCCGCGGTGCCCTTGAGCGTGGCCTGGGCTTACAGCGGCTTTCCCTTTTTCTACATCAGCGCGGTCGACACCGCCGCCCACTGGGTGGAAATCGAGCCCCACAACTTCCCACCCAACGACACCTTCGTGGTGCGCATGGGCCCCATGGGCACCAAAGGCGTAGGCGGCTGGGTGGTGGCCACGGTAACCACCGACGCCAGCGGGAATCTGAGCCAGACCAAGTTTCCCATTCACCCCTATGTGTGGGGCTACTACCAGGTGGCCATTCGGTTGGAAAGCCCCACCAGCGGGTACTACGCCTACAACTGGTTCTACAACCGCAGCACCACCTCCAGCGGCGGCAGCGGGGGCCCGCCGGGGTATTACGGCTTCCCCTTCTTCTTCATTCAGTCGGTGGTGAAAGACACCAGCGTCACCATCAAAGGCTACAACTTCCCGCCCAACGACACCTTTGATGTGTACATGAACTACATGGGCACCAAGGGCGTGGGCGGCTGGAAGGTGGCCACGGTGACCACCGACGCCAGCGGTGCGCTGAGTGCCACCACCTTCAACATCCCCGCCGCGCTGCAGGGGCAGTATCGCATTGCCATTCGCCTGCAAAGCCCCACCAGCGGGTACTACGCCTACAACTGGTTCTACAACAACACCGCGACAGTGCCGGTGCCGTAACACCGGCCGGCCGCGGCACTCGGTTTTAGGGGGAACACAACGCCGCGCGACGGGCCTTCCGCCGCGCGGCGTTTTTTCTATGGCCCATGCGCATTCAGGCGGCCGCGCGTTCCCGCCGGGCGTCGCGCACGCTGAAGGCCAGGAAAATCAGCCCGGCCGCCAGCAACATTTCCACCCGATAAGCCGACACATACCCCCGGGCACCGCCGCCAAAGCTGGTGGCCACCGCGCCCACCACCGCGCCCGAGAGCAACTGCCCAATTTTGGTCACTAAGGAAATGGCCGCCTGGGCCGCGGCCCGGGCCTCTAAGGGCGCTTCTTGCAGCAAAATGTAGCGAATGGGCGCGCCCAACAGGGCCGAAAGGCCCAACCCGGCCAGAGAACCGGCCAGGTAGAAGGTGAACACATTCATGGGCGCCCAGCCGATGATGGCCATACCCACCGTGGCCAGGCTGGTGCCGATGAGCAGCACCCGCCGCGGCCCCCAGGCGTCGAGCAAGCGCCCGAACAGAGGCGCGCCAATGCCCAGGGCCAGAGCCAACGGCGCCATCATGAAGCTGGCCTGGTGCTTGGCCACGCCCAAGGTAGCCACCAACAACGCAGGCACGAACATCAGGCCGCCCTCGAGAAAACCGGCGCCAAAAGTGAGGGCCAAAGCCAGGCGGGCCCGCAGGGAATGCATGGCCTGCACCGGGAAGACCGGGTCCGGGGCCCGGGTTTCCCACCACCACAGCACGGGCCATAGGGCCACCCCCACCAGCAGGAAGGGCCACACCTGCCCGCCGGCCAGGGTGCGCCACCCCTGAGCCGCATCCAGCTGGTTGAGACCATAGGCCAGCCCCACCAAGGCCAGGCTCAGCAGCACCGCGCCCACGGTGTCGAAAGGCTTGACCTCGGGCGCGTGGGTGGTGGGCAGCACCCGCCAGGCCGCAGGGGCCAGCACTGCAGCCAGGGGCACCACGGCCCAGAAGATGAGCCGCCAGCCGTGGGCGTCCAGGAGGATATCGCCCAGCCGCAGCAAAATGCCGCCCAAAATGGGGCCGATGAGAAAGGCCAGGCCAAAGGTGCCGCCGATGAGGCCCAATGTGCGCCCCCGCTTTTCGGGCGGCACCACATCGCCAATAACCGCGGCCGCGATGGGAAACAGGCCGCCCGAACCCAGCCCCTGCAAAGCCCGCCCCACCAGCAGCACGGCCAGCGACGACGCGGTCCCGGCCACCAAGGTGCCGGCGGCAAAGAGGAAAATGTCCAGCACATACACCCCCCGACGGCCATAGCGGTCCGCGGCCTTGGCCATCAGGGGCGTGCCGATGAGGTTGAGCAGCAAATAGGCGGTGAACACCCACGACGCGGCCCGGTCGGTGACGCCTAAGGCGTCGCGAATCGCGGGCAGGGCCGGCGCGACGATGGCAATGTCCATGGCGGCCATGAGCACACCCAAGAACAGCACCCCTAACAACGCGCCATTGCCCGAACGACTTCCCTGCGCGCGGTCCATGGACAACCCTCCCACATATAAAAATAGGGGCGAACAGGTCGCCCCAGCGCCCGCGGAGGGACTCGAACCCCCAACCAACGGATCCGAAGTCCGTTGCTCTGTCCATTGAGCTACGCGGGCAACCGCTGTTCATTATACCACGCGGCACAAACGGCAGCGTATGTTTCCTACCCACGCCGCGCCAAATATGGTATCATCGCCGGGGCGTGCCAACGCCCCACATTATCGGCAATATCGGAGGGACCATGGCCGAACATCCTGGCTTCACCGTGTGGCTCACAGGCCTTTCGGGCGCGGGCAAAAGCACCATTGCCCAGCGCCTGGCGCAGGCCCTGCGTCGACGGGGCATGAAAGTGGAAGTGCTGGACGGCGATGTCATTCGCCAGAACCTGAGCAAAGGGCTGGGCTTTTCCAAAGCGGACCGAGACACCAATGTGCTGCGGGTGGGCTGGGTGGCCCAGGTGCTCAGCCGCAACGGTGTGGCCGTCATCGCCGCGCTCATTTCCCCCTACCGGGAAACCCGCAACCAGGTGCGGGCCCAAATTCCCAATTTCGTCGAAGTCTTCGTCGATGCGCCCCTGGAAGAAGTCATCCGCCGGGATGTCAAGGGCCTCTACAAGCGAGCCCTGGCCGGTGAAATCCCCAACTTCACGGGCATCTCGGACCCTTACGAACCGCCCGAACACCCCGAAGTGGTGTGCCGCACGGCCGAGGAAAGCGTGGAAGAGAGTGTGAACAAAATCCTGGCCTATCTCGAGGCCCAGGGCTGGTTGCTGCCCGAGCCCGAAGTGGTGGGGGAAGGGCGTTAGACCGGGGCCGGGCGCGTGCAGCCCGGGCTTCGGCCCGCCCGGCTCAGTCTTCCCACGCGTGCAGCTCGGCTGCGAACGCGCGCGGCAGGGCGCCAATCCAGGCGGCCAGCAGGTGAGCCACCCGGCGAATGTCGTCCAGGGCCACCATTTCCACCGGCGTGTGCATGTAGCGCAAAGGAATGCTCATCAGGCCCGTGGGCACCCCCCGACCAGCCACCTGCAGCGCGGCCGCGTCGGTTCCCGAATACGAAGGCAAATATTCGGTGTGATGGGGGATGTCGAAAGCGCGCGCCGTCTCTTGCAACGCGGCGTAGATTTTGGGGTGAATGTTGGCCCCCATACCAAGGGCCACCCCGCCGTCTAAGGGGAAGCCCTGGTGCTCGGCCACGCCGGGCCCGCGGCCAAAAGTCACATCCACGGCCACCGCGGCCTGGGGGGCCAAATCGTAGCCCGCGGTGGCCGCGCCGGCCATGGTGGTTTCTTCCTGCACCGTGGCCACCACATCCACATCCCAGGCGTGTTCGCGACGGCTCAGGGCCAGCAAAGTGAGGCTGAGCGCGGCGACCGAGGCCCGGTTGTCCAGCCCCGGGCCGACGATGAAACGCTGGTCCAGGCACTCAGGCTGCGGGGCGAAAGAAATCAACGCGCCGGGGCGCACCCGGCGGGCCACCTGCTGCGGGGGCAGGCCGGTTTCCACCCGCAAGGCTTCCAGGGGCAGGGGTTTGTCCGCGGGCACCTCGGGGACCATCTCCCGGGGCCAGGCGCGTAACACGCCGTAAAGCGGCCGTTCGTCCTCGGTCCACACCCACACCGCCTGATTGGGCAGCAGCCGCAAATCCAGCCCGCCTATCGGCGCCACGGCCAGCCATCCGGCGTCGTCCACATGGGCCACCATGAGGCCAATGGTGTCCATGTGCGCGGCCAAAAGCAGCCGGGGCCGCGGTTCGGGGCCGGTGCCGTAGCGCCGGGCCACCAGACTGCCCAAAGGCGTAGTCCAAACCTCGTGGGCCAGGGGCTGCCAGTGTTCCTGCAGCCAGGCTCGCACCGGGGCCTCGTGGCCCGAAACGCCAGGCGTGCGCAAAAGCTCGGGCAACCAGGTGCACAGGTCGAAAGTCAGGGCCGCCATGAGCGTGCTTCTCCGGGCAACGGGGTCAAGGGGTAGGGGTGAGGCTGGGCGTGGGCGTGGGCGAAGGTACGGTGGGCGTGGGTGTCAGGCTGGGCGTCGGCGTGGGCGAGGGCACCGTGGGCGTGGGCGTCAGGCTGGGCGTC
>JALSPJ010000169.1 GCA_026985995.1 Anaerolineales bacterium | reverse complement strand
GTCTTCGATGGCCGACGCCGGGCGCCCCAGGCTCAAATACACATTGCCCCGGGCGGCAAAGGCCTCGGCGAAATGAGGGTTTTGCTCGATGGCTTTGTCCAGGTCCTGCAAGGCCTGGTCGTTTTCGCCCAGTTCCAAATGCAGCAGGGCCCGATAGTAGTAGGCCTGGGGTGCGGCCTCGGGCGCGGCCGCAATGGCAATGTCTAAGGCTTCCATGGCGCCCTGAATGTCACCGGCCGCACTGCGCTCCAAGGCCAGGGCCACGAAATCGTCGGCCACTTGACCACGGCTGGCCGGAGGCGGGGCCTGGGCAGCCGCGGTTTGCTGTTGCCAGAGCGCGTAGCCGCTGCCGACCAGCAAAAGCACGGCCACCACGGCCAACCAGGTCGAAGGACGACGCCACCACACTCGCTTCATGGAGGACCACCTGTTTGGGAAGATTGTCACGAATTGTACCGCAAAAACCGAGGCAAAAGGCGGGGAGGACCCGACGGACGAGCCCTCCCCGCGCTTTGGTTGCGGCTCGGTGGCGTAGGGCTATGCGCCTTTCTGGCGGAGGGCCATGGCGCCAATGCCCAGCAGCAGGCCGATGATGAGCGCGGCCACCGCGTACCCCACCGGGATGCCCGCGGGCGCTTCGGCCGGCATTTCGGCCGGGGCCTCGGCGGGCGCTTCCGCGGGTTGCTCGGCCGCGGCTTCCATCTGGCTCATCTGCTGCTTCAGGTTCTCCACCTCTTCCATGGCCTTCTTCCCGGCCACCGCGTCGTGGATGAGCTGGTTCATCAGCTTGATGTGGTCTTCGTTGGAGACGATTTCGCCGTAGGTGGCGATGACCTCATCGGTCCAGAAGGCCGGGTCGACCATGTTCTGGTGGCAGCCCATGCACACGCCCACCCGCTCCATCTTGGTGCGTTGGTCCGCGTCCAGCGGCCGCGAGGCCGGCCAGTGCTGCCCCACCGTTTGCAGCTGCTCGCCGGTCTCGGGGTCGACCACCACGCTCCAGTCGAAAGGCAGGTCGGGGATGGGCTGCATTTGCGGCTGGGTGTTCTGCGGGATGACATTGCCGTCCGCGTCCACCAGGTCGATGTAGCGCGGTTCGGTGTAACCCCGCATGAAGATGCCCTTCTTGATGCCATAGCCTAAGGCCTTGGGGTCGTTGTGGCACGATTCGCACGAGCGGGCTTGCTTGCCCACGGTGTGCGGCTGCGCGGGGGCCATGTCGATGCCCCGTTGGCCCTCTTCACCCGCGCCCTCGGTGTTGGCGGGGGTGCGGCCAATCTGGTTGTGCACCAGGGTGGTGCCGTCGGGGCCGATGACGGTGTAGACCACCTGGCAGCCGGGGATGATGGGCGTCACCCGCCCTTCGCCGTTGATGCCCAGGATGGGGTCCTCCCAGCGCAGGTACGCGCGACCCTCGGAGGCCTTACCCGGCTGCTTCTCGGTGTTCTTGCTGAATTCTAAGTGCTTGGCCGCGCCGCCGGCTTCCCGGTATTTGTTGGCCGTCAAAATCCACGAGGTCGAGGTCTTGTCGCCGCTGTAGTCGACCACCACATGGCAACCGTAGCATTGGGGCGCCCACGACGCGTGGCACGCGTAGCATTCCATGTTGTCCATGTGGGGCTGCACCTTGTCCATGGCCACCTGGGCGTCCATGGAGGACCAGGCGCCTTCTTCTTTGATCTTCTTCAGCAGCGGGACCTCGAAGTCTTTGCCGTTGGCCGAGTGCAGGATGACCTTGTCGCCCGACTTGACCACATTGCCGAAGGGGTTCCCCCGGGCGGTCAGCAGGTAGCCGTCTTCCATGGGATAAATCATGCCGTAGGTCATCCACAGGGGCAGGTTGTCCTGCCACAGGCCGCGCGGGGATTCCAGGTCGATTCCTTCGGCAGCCTTGGCCAGTTCCTCTTCCTGGAAGCCCAGCGGCAGTTCCCACGGATAGGCGTCGGGCGTGCCGTGGCAGTCGGCGCACTCGATTTCCACCTGGGCCAGGGTGGTGCCGTAGATGTTGCCGTCACCGTGCATGTCGATGCTGGTGTGGCAGTCCTGGCACAGCAGGCCACCCTTCTCGGGGTCAACGCCGGCGTGGTGGATGTCATCCTGGATGAAGAGGTATTGCTTGGTATGCAGCTTGGGCTGCTTGCCGCCCTTTTCGTTGAAGGGCGTGCCATAGGGGAATTCCATGATGCCTTCGTAACTCACGCCAATGCGCTTGCCGCGGTTGTGGCACGAGTTACAGGTTTCGACGGGGATACCGCTGTAGACCCGGTCGCCGACCTTGACCTGGGTATCGCGCGTGGCCTGGATGGAGTGCACCAGGATGTGGCCCGGCTCATCCTTGGGGATGGTGGGGTCGTTGCCCTCGTAGTAGCCCTCGTTGCTGTAGGGCATGTGGCAGGCCGAGCACCCGGTGCCCCGCCAGTCGCCCCGCTTGGCCCGCGGCGGCGTGGCCACATGGCAGCGCTGGCAGTCGCTGTGCATGTAGGTGAACGCCGCGTAGGCCGGGTTTTCCACAATCTCGTCCACCGTGGGCAAAGGCAGGCCTTCCAGCTTGTCGGGAATCTGGTCGGGCCAGGCCTTCTTCAGGGCTTCGGCATAGGCCTTGTAGGTGTCGGTGCCGAAGATGGGCGTCGGGCCATCGTCGTCGGTCACATCATAGTTGGCATACCGAACCTCGAACTGATTGTCGGGGTTCAGGCCATATTTGCCGCCAAACGCGCCAAAAGCCCACAGGGTGCCGTGGATTTTCCCGGCCTCGGTGTTCATGAGGGACTTCTTGAGCGCGTCGGCATAGCCCGGGTGGCACTTGCCGCAGGTCTTGTCCGCGATCCACAGGTTCCCGGGGTCGGCGTAGAAGGGCTGACCGTTGCCGCCGTGGGCCGCGGTCTTGGCCGCTTCGTCGTTGATGTCTTCCGCGGTCACCGTGGGGTCGCCGCCATGGCAGGCCGTACATTGCCCCATGGCATTAATCTGCTTCATCATGTCGCTGTCTTGCGGGCGAATGTCTTCGATGCCCGCGTGACACGACAAACAACCTTCTTCGCCTTGGGCCACCGTCTGCTGGGCCGCGCCTGCCTGGTCGCCGGCGGCCACACCGACCACCACCAGGGCCACCACCAGCAAACTCAACCCCAAGGCAATCATCAGGCGTCGTCGCATAAAACGCACCTCCTTGTGGGGTTTGTCAATCCGCCAAGAGCCGCAACACGCCAAGAGGCGCCTTCCGAGGCCCCCTCATTTTCCCTTAACCCGAGATTAAAATCATCCCTCGGGGGCGTGATTCCGTTCACCCCCGAGGGTGATTTCATGGAATTCTCATGTTAGGTTGCGGGTTACTCCCCCAGGCCCCGCCGCCAGGCCCACACCGCGGCCTGGGTGCGGTCCGAGACCTCCAGCTTGCTGAAAATGTGCTTGAGGTGCGTTTTGACCGTGTTGAGCGAGATGTGGAGACGCTCGGCAATCTCTTGATTACTCAGGCCCTGGGCCACCAAACGCAACACCCGCACTTCCTGTTCGGTGAGCCCCAGGGCCAAAACCCGGGCCTCCGCGTCCGCGCTGGGTTCCACAGACCGGGGCTCTTGCAGGGCCCGGCGCAGCACTTCGCGCGTAAACAGGGCGTGGCCCTGCGCCGCGGCCCGCACCGCCAGGGGAATGAGGTCCGGGGCCACATCCTTGGTCAGAAAACCGGCCACTTCCAGCTGCAAGGCCTGGCTCAAATAGGTGGGGTTGTCGTAAGTGGTCAACAGCACCACCGCGACCTCGGGGGCCTGGTCGCGCAGCGTGCGCAGCACTTGCAGGCCATCCAGGTCGGGCATGCGAATGTCGAGCAACAGCACCTGCGGACGATGCGCCAGGGCCAGCTGCACGGCTTCCTCACCGCTGCTGGCCAAAGCCACCACTTCCAGGCCCGCCTGGGTCAACAGGGTGCGCAAACCTTCGCGCACCACGCCGTGGTCATCGGCCACGATGACGCGAATGGGTTGGGTCATGGTCCTCGTCTCCGGTGGGTAGGGGTAACCAAAAACGCACACTGGTGCCCTGGCCCGGGCGACTTTCGATGCGCCACACGCCGCCCAACAGCCGCGCCCGCTCACGCATACTGCGCAGGCCAATACCCGGCCTCGCGCTGTGCGCCGCGGGGGGCAGCGGCTCCAGGGCTTCGGGGTCGAAACCGCGCCCGTCGTCCCGCACCAGGCCGAACAGGCGCTCCCCTTCCACCCACAGGCGCACCAGCACCTTCCGGGCCTGGGCGTGCTTGCGCACATTGCTCAGGGCTTCTTGCACAATGCGATACGCGGTGGTTTCCACGACAAAAGACAGCCGACGGGGCACTTCCAGCTCCAAGGTCAACTGCCAGCCGTGCTCCCGGGCCATGCGCTCGGCCATCTCGCGCACGGCCACGGCCAGGCCCAAATCGTCCAGCACCGTGGGCCGCAGGCCTTGAATCAGTCGCCGGCCTTCCCGAATGGCCTGCTGCAACTCCTGCACCGCTTGCTCCAGCGCAGCCTGGGCTTCGTCGGACGCCCGGTCCCGCAGCAGCAAATAGTTGTTCAAATGCAGCCGCACGCCCACCAGCAGTTGAATGAGGCCATCGTGCAAGTCGTAGGCCACCCATTTGCGTTCCTCCTCCTGGGCGCGAATGACGCGGCTGAGCAGGTCCGAAAGTTGCTCGCGGTGTTCCTGCAGCGAAACATAGAGGTAAATGTTCTTGAGCACCGTCTCGGCCTGGTGGGCCAGCACGGTCATCCAGCCGTGGGCCCGGGCGTCGTCGCGGGCAGGGTCGAAGGGCAGACACAAGACATACCCCTGGGTGCGGCGCCAATGCAAATACACCGCCCACCAGGTGCCCTGGCCCACCACCGCGGGTATGCGTTGCACCGGCTGGGCTTGCGGCCAGGGCGGGCCCTGCCGGGGGGAACCGACGCGCGGCGCGGGCCCGTGGTGAGCGGGGGTGTCGTGCCACAGGCCCTGGCCATCGATGCGATACACGGCCACCCAGGGCGCGTGCAGCAGGCGGGCCAAGGTTCGCGCCGCAATGCGCAGGGCCTGGCACAGGTCCAGCTGTTGGGTGAGGGCCAGGGTGCCCTCGTGCAGCCATTGCAAATGTTCCATGTCTTGGCGAATGGCCTCGGCCATGCGATTGAACGCGGCCATCAATTGCCCCAGCTCATCCCCGCCGGTGGGGGGAACCCGCACCTGCAAATCACCCTGGCCCAAACGCTCCACCGCCTGGGCCAGCTGCTGCACAGGTTGGGTCACCGTGCGGGCCGCCCACCAGGTGGCAAGGACCGCCAGGCCCACGGCCAGGGCCAGCACACCGCCGGCCAAAAGGCGAAAACTGCCCACCGCGGCGAAGAGCTGCGCCCGGGGTTCCCGCTGAATGAGCACCCAGTAGTAATCGGGCCGTTCTTCGGGCGCGGGGTAAATGGGCAGGTAGACCCACACTTCGTCCCGATAAGCCACGGCGCCGGACCGCCCCGAGAGCACCTGGGCGGCAATTTCGGGCGCGTCGCGGGTCAAACTTTCGCCGGTGTTCAAATCGTGAGGGCTGCCCCAGCGTTTGGCGGGGTCGGGATGAAAGAGATAGTAGCCCTCCTGGTCCACCAGCAGGGTTTCCCCGGCCAACCGTCGGCGGGCGTCGTTTTCGTAGAGCATGTCCAGCAAAGGCTGGGCGTGCAGATTGACCACCAGGACCCCCATCCAGGTCTCGCCCCAATAGAGGGGCGTGGCATAGCGCAGCACGGGGTGGAAAGGCCGCTCGATGGTGCGATGCTCGCGATTGAGGTCCAGGGGGGAGATGTAAATCTGCCCCGGGCGCAGGCGCGCGGCTTCCCGAAAGTAGTACCGGTGGGCCTTGTTTTGCAGCTGCGCCGCGGGCACAATGTACGGTTCCTGCCCCAAAGGCTGATTGACCCGCACGACCTCCTGGCCCTGGTCGTCCAGAAAGCGAATCTGGTAGTAAGTGGGATGCGTGCGGGCGAAAATGCGAAAGTCCTCGGCCAACTGCCGCTGCCAGTAGATGGCTTCCACCACTTTGCCGTGCTGCCGGGCATATAGCAATTGGCGCATGCTATGGAGTTGGGCCAGATACCGCACATCCTGCCGCGCGTTTTCCAAAAAGGCCTCCAGCTCCCGGGCTTGTTTTTCCAAAGTGTCGGTGGCCTGCACCAGGGCCCGGTCCTGCAACACGCCGCTGGTGAGCCATTGGCCAAAAAAGGCCGTGCCCAGCAAAGGCAACAGCACCACCACCAGGGTCAACAACGCTACCTTGGTGCGGATGCTGTGCGGCGGCCAGCCGAAACGGCGGAAGATGGGGGCCAAAGGTCCGAGCATACGCTTGTGGGCATCCTGTAAACCAGATTGCCCCTCCCCCGGCGGGCGAACTGCGATGCAGGGCATTATACTCCAACCCCAAAGCCCCGCGGCGCGGGGCCGCGGGGCTCGGAGCCAAAGGGGGCAGCCCGCTCGGGGCCGTCTTTTGGGGAACCGGGCTCAGGGCGCGCGCCGACCGCCGCGGCCCTGCCAGCGAGCGCGCGCCCAGGCCCGCAGCGCATCGGCCTGCTCTTGGGTCACCACGCCATCGTCCACGGCCTGCTGCACGGCTTCGTCCGCGGCCTGACGCAAGGCTTTGGCGAAGTCGGCGCGGCGCATGTTCTGGGCCGCGAGCAAATCGCGCAGGGTCTGGCCCGCATCGCAGGCCTGCTGCACTTCCTCCACCGACAAACCCAACGCCTTGGCCACCAGTTCGGTGGGGTTCAGGTAAGGCTGCAACCGGGTGCGGGCGCGCAGCAACTCGGCCCGCCGCGGGGCCAAAACGCCTTTTTGCTCCCGGTCCTCAATCCAGGCCAGGGTGGCTTCTTGCTGCGCGGCCTGCAATTCGGCTTCGGAAATGCCTAAGGCCTGGGCCAAAAAAGTCTGCCGCGTGGGCGTGGGCCGGCACCACCGCAGGCCCGGCACTTGAGGCCGCGCCGCGACCTCGGCCGCCGCCGGTTCCGCAGGCGCCGGGCTCGCAGCCCTGGCCGCGTTGGGAAGCCACAACGCGGCCAGGCCCAATAGCGGAGCCACGAGCAACCACCATCCGCGTCGGAGCATGATGCACCTCCTGAAGGGGATTGGCCAATACTGTCATGCTGAAGATAAACCCGAGGGGTTTAGAACCGATTAAGACCCCTTCAAGAAAAGGTCACAAGGCTGCGGGGCCTTTCCGGGGATGAACAAATCACACAGAGACGCGGGGAACACGGAGCGTTAGAAAAAATTTATAGCCTATGTCTTGTCTCCCCTCGTAGGGGAGGGGAAACCCGGCTGCCGCGAAGGGCCGAAGGCGCGCGGCCCCTCCCCCTTACGAAGGGGGAGGGGTTGGGGAGGGGGATTGGAAACCCTTGGCCGCGCCAAGGGCCCGTCAGCAACGATGGTGGAGAAGGCTGGTAAAAGCAAGGCCTTCCCGGAAGCGCGCCAAAACAACAGGCCCGACCGTTTTACGGCCGGGCCGTTGGCTGCTTGAAGAAACGCTCCGTGGGCCGCGCGCTTACTTCTTTTCTTTCTCTTTTTGCCGCTCTTCGATGATTTGCTGCTGAATGTGGGCCGGCACCTGCTCGTAGTGGGAAAATTCCATCTCGAACACGCCCCGCCCGCCGGTGAGGGAGCGCAGGTCCGTCACATAGCGCAGCATTTCGGCCAGGGGCACCTGGGCCCGAATGATGCTGCGGCCCTTTTCGCTGTCCATGCCCTGCACCCGGGCCCGGCGGGTGTTCAGGTCGCTGAGCACATCGCCCATGTTCTCTTCGGGCACGATGATGCGCACATTGTAGATGGGCTCCAACAGCACGGGCCCGGCATCGTGGAAGGCCAGTTTGAAGGCCTCGCGAGAGGCAATCTCGAACGCGATGGGCTTGGAATCCACGGGGTGCTCTTTGCCGTCGAAGACGGCAATCTTCACATTCACCACCGGGTAACCGGCCAAAATGCCTTCCTTCATCACATTCTTGATGCCCTTTTCGATGGCCGGTTGGAAGCTGGACGAAATCGCGCCGCCGAAGACTTCCCACACGAAGGTGTAGTTTTCGTCGGGGTTGGGCTCCACCCGCATGTGCACCTCGGCGAACTGCCCCGCGCCGCCGGTTTGCTTCTTGTGCCGATATTTGCCCATGCCCTGCTTGGTGATGGTCTCCCGGTAAGGCACCTTGGGCGGCTCGGTGCTCAGGTTGAGCTGGAACTTGCTCTTGGCCTTGCGGATGGCCACATCGATGTGCTGGTCGCCCATGCCTTGCAGAATGGTTTGCTTGGTGGAACCGTCCTGATACCACGAGAGGGTCATGTCTTCTTCGCACAGACGGGTGAGGGTGGGGCCCAGCTTGGTGGAATCGGCCTGGGACTGGGGCACCACCGCGACCCGATAGAGGGCCTCGGGATACTCGGGCTGCGGCAGGCGCACGGGGTGGCTCTTTTCGGCCAGGGTGTCGCCGGTGCCCGTCACGCTCAGCTTGGGCACGGTGCCGATGTCGCCGGCGTGCAGGGCCTTGACGGGGATTTGCTCCTTCCCCCGCATCACATACAGGTTGCCGATGCGCTCCTCGGCTTCCTTCTGCACATTCCACACCCGCGTATCCACCCGCAGCACGCCCGAGACCACCTTGAGGTAGGTAATCTTGCCCACGAAGGGGTCCGCGGTGGTCTTCCACACATACGCGGCCAGGGGACCGTCGTCGCGCACGGCCAGCTCTTCGGGGCCGTTGGGGCCTTCCACTTTGATGGGCGGCTTTTCCCCGGGGTGGGGAACCAGCGCGACCAGCGCGTCGAGCAAGGGCTTGAGGCCCAGGCGCTTCTCGCCCGCGGCCACAAACACAGGCACGAAATCGCCGGCCACGAAGCCGGCTTTGAGCCCGGCCACGATTTCCTCGGGGGTCAGTTCCTCGTCCGCGAAGTATTTTTCCATCAAGGCTTCGTCGGCCTCGGCCGCGGTTTCGATGAGGGCCATGCGGGCTTCTTCCACCGCGTCGACCAGGTCGGCGGGAATGTCGGCTTCGGCGTTGTCGGGGCCCACATAGGCCTTCATGGTCAGCAGGTCCACCACGCCCTGGAAATTCGCGCCCTGGCCGATGGGCCATTGCAGGGGCAAAAAGCGGGCCTCGAAGGTCTCCCGCACCGCGTTGAGGGTCTTCTCGAAGCTGGCCGTATCCCGGTCCATCTTGTTGATGAGCACCATGCGGGGCACATTGGCCCGGTCCGCGTACATCCAGGCCACCTCGGTGCCCACCGCGGGCCCCGACACCGCGTCGACCACCACCAGCGCGGCTTCCGACACCCACAGCGCGGAAATCACTTCGCCCACGAAATCGGTGTAGCCCGGGGTGTCCAGCAGGTTGATTTTGTGCTCCGCGTATTCCAGGGGGATGACCGCGGTGGACAGGGACAAGCCGCGGCGAATCTCCTCTTCCTCGAAGTCGGAGACGGTGTTGCCATCGGCAATGGAACCCATGCGGGTGGTGACGCCCAGGTAATAAAGGAAGGCCTCGGCCAAAATGGTCTTCCCCGCGCTGCTGTGCGACACCAACGCGACATTACGAATGGCCTCGGTTGGATATGCTTTCAT
>JALSPJ010000168.1 GCA_026985995.1 Anaerolineales bacterium | reverse complement strand
CGCCTACCGGGCCGCCCTGGGCCAGGAACCCACCCCTGGGGTTATGCCTTCCTGGACCGACGCGGCCAACTTCGCCCAGGCCGGGCTGCACTGCGTGGTGTTTGGCTTTGGCGATTTGGCCGTGGCCCACAGCCCCCGGGAGCACATCACCCTCGACGATTTGGCCCGCATGGCCCGGGTGCTCTACCACTTCTTTTCCATCCTCACCCAAAAGCCCTGACGCACCGGCCGGAACCCAAAGCGGGCGTAAAAGGCCTGGGCCCGTCGATTGTCATGCCCCACCCACAGGCCGGCGCGGCGCAGCCCGCGCTGGCGGATGTGTTCCAACCCGGCCTGCAGCAAGCGCGCGCCCAGGCCATGGCCCCAATGCTCGGGGCGCACCAGCAGTTCGTGAATTTCCCCCACCGGCTGCCCCGCGCGGTCGCGCCAGCCGGCATCGACCACGATGAAGCCCACGGGCTGGCCAGCCACTTCCACCACCGGAAAGTAAGTGTGATGGCGCTGCAACCAGGCCAGATACTCCCGCGCGTGGTCCGCGTCGGGTTCCCCATACTCGGGCTGCTCACGATAAGCCGCTATGTAGAGCGGCACCAGCGCGTCCAGCATCTCGGGCGTGAACGCGCGCCAGACTTCGTCGGCAGGCCGAGGGTTTGCCATCGATTGCCTCCTGGGGGCGCGGTGCTTGAGCGTATTTTCCATTTTACTGCGTCCAGGCAGGCCACTTTCGGGTATAATGAACCCATGGACGCCCAAACCCCTTCGGCAGCCCAAGAGCAAACGGCCATGGAGCCCACGCCTTCCACGCCCGCGAAACCCCGCGCTTGGTGGCCCTGGGCCGTGGGGTTGTTGGCCCTACTGCTGGCCTGCGGCGCCAGCATCTACTGGCTGCTGCAACCCGCCACCCCCACGGCCCGCATTCGCGACATCGTCATCATCCTGCTGGCGGTGGAAGGGCTGCTCATCGGGCTGGCCCTGGCCGTGCTTTTGGTGCAGCTGGCCGTGCTCATCAACCTGCTACAGCACGAAGTGCGGCCCATCCTGGAATCGACCCAGGAGACGGTGCACACCCTCAAAGGCACGGCCGAATTTCTCAGTCGCCACGCTGCAGCGCCGGTCATCAAGGTCAATCAAACCCTGGCCATGGTGCGCGGTTTGGCGGCGCTGTTGCGGCGTAAACCATCATCTCGCAAATAATGTCACGCCATCCCCTGGCAAAGGAGAGGGAACCATGGACGAACGGAACGACTTCGGCGCGTTTTTGGCCGGTTTCATCGTTGGCGGCGCGGTAGGCGCCATCTTGGCCCTGCTTTATGCGCCCCAGCCCGGCGAAGAGACCCGCACGGCCCTCAAGGAAAAGGGCATTGAGCTGAAGGAACGGGCCGGCGCGGTGTCGGAAACCACCCTCAGCCGGCTGCAGGAACGGGTCAAGGACCTGACCGCGCAGGTCGACGAATTGACCAAAGTGGTGCAAGAGCGGGCCGCGGAATTTAAGGAAAAGGGCGCGCAGGTGGTCAGCGAAGCGGCCAAGCGCATCCCTCGCAAGGGCGCGGCCGGGCAACCTGAGGAACCCTCGGAGACCGAGGCCGCGGCCTGAGGCCCCAGGCACCTCGCGACGCGGCGGCGAGCATCCCTCGCCGTCGTGTGTTTAAGGCCGGGCAGTCGTGGGCACGCTCTTCGTCGTCGCCACCCCCATCGGCAACCTGGAAGACCTTTCCCCGCGCGCGCAGCGCATTTTGCGCGCCGCGGACCTGATTGCCGCGGAAGACACCCGCCGCACCGCGGCTTTGCTGCGCCACTTCCACATCCCCGTCAGCCCAACGCGGTTGGTGCGCTACGACGAGCACAGCCACGCGCGGCAGGCCCCCCGCCTGCTGCGGGCCCTGGAACAGGGAAAGCAGGTGGCCCTGGTTTCCGACGCCGGCACCCCGGGCCTCAACGACCCCGGCGCGGCCCTGGTCGCGGCTGCCTGGCGGGCCGGGCATCGGGTAGTGCCCATCCCCGGGCCCAACGCGGCCATCGCCGCGCTCAGCGTCGCCGGGCTGCCCACCACGCCCTTCGCCTATCTGGGCTACCCGCCTCGCAAAGCCGGCGAGCGCCAACGCTGGCTGGAAGCCTTCGCCGCCTGGCCCGGCACCTTGGTGCTTCTGGAAGCGCCCCACCGCCTGCGGGCCACTTTGCGGGCCCTGGCCCAGGCGCTGGGGCCCGAGCGCCGCATTGTGGTGGCCCGGGAGCTCACCAAAGCCCACGAGGAAATCTGGCGCGGCACCCTGGCCCAGGCCGTGGCAGCCTGGCAGGCCCGCGAGCCCCGGGGGGAATTCACCCTGGTCGTGGGCCCGCCCGACGCGGCGGAACCCCCACGCTGGGACCCAGCCCATTTGGACGCCGCGATTGCCCAGGGCCTGACCGCAGGCGAAAGCCCCAGCGCGCTGGCCCGTCGCCTGGCCCAGGCCAGCGGCTGGCCCCGGCGGGAGGTGTATGGCCGCATTTTGCGCCACGCCCAAGGCCAGGCTCCTGGGGAACCGACCGCGGACGACGAGGCATAGCAGGGGACCCAGGTTGACGCCCACCGTCCACCCGCCCACACCCGAAGCCCCCGCATCCGGGCCCCACGGCTGGAGGCGCGCTTGCTGGGCCGCGTTCGCCTTCTTGACCGTGTGGCGCGCGGCCGCGCGGCGGGTTCCCCCCGACGATGAAGGCGTGTGGGGCCGGGCCGTGGCCTGCTACCCGCTGGTGGGCGCGCTACTGGGTCTGCTACAGGCGGCTGTGTGGTGGGCCTGGCAGCAGCTGGCCGCGCCGGCCGCGGGCTGGGTAGCCGTGGCCGTGGGCGTGGCCCTCACCGGCGCGTTGCACATCGACGGCCTCATGGACGCCGCGGACGGCCTGTGGGGCGGTTCCACCCCCGAGGCCCGCCTGCGCATCATGCGTGACGAGCGGGTGGGGGCCTTTGGCGTGCTGGCCGCCATCTTCGCCCTGGCGTTGAAAGCGGCCTGGTTTTCGGGCCCGGGCGCGCTGCTGGCGCCGGTGCTGGCCCGGGCCGCGGTGGCCTGGGCCGTGGTGCGCCGACCCTATGCCCGCCCCCAGGGCTTGGGCCGCGCGCTCAAGGACCACGCCCACCCGCGGCACATGCTGGTGGCGTGGGCCCTGGCGGGGTTGTGGGCCCTGGGCCTGCTGTTGGCCCGGCCGGGTTGGGCCGTGCCCGCGGCCGTGCTGGCCGTGGCCCTGTGGAGCCGGGCGTGGACCGGGTGGGTGCTGCGCCGGGTCCCCGGCCTCACAGGGGATGTGTACGGCGCGCTCATCGAAGGCGCGGAGCTGGTGACCCTACTGGTGCTGCGCCTGGCCGCGCGGTAGGGGCGCCCGGCTGGTCGCCCGCCGCGGTAGCGGTAGGGGCGCAGCGGTGCTGCGCCCAGGGGAAGAAACCGCGAATGGACGCGGATAAACGCGGATGGACGCGGATAAACACAGCGGGGAGGCTATCAGCAGTCAGCAGGGAGCAACGCGCGGCACCCGCAAACCGCCAACTTCCAACCACCAACCACCAGCCTCTAACCTCCAGCCACCAACTTCCAACTTCTCAGCCCTCCATGAGCGCTCGGCAGTCAGCCAGGGGCAAGGCCCACGGAAGCGCCCCTACCGTGCCTGTAGGCATCACGGTATAATGTAGCCGCCGGTCCTGTTTGCTGCGCTTTGTTCAGCGGAGGTGGCCATGACGCAGACGCGTTTGCCTCTGGTGATGCTGCTGGGGCTGGCCGCGCTGGCCCTGCTGAGCGGCTGCGCGGGCGCGGCCCCCACCCCCACCCAGGCCCTGCAAGCGGCCGAGGAGCAGGCGCCCGCCCAGCCGGTGGTGGTGAGCGCCACGCCTACCCCTACGCCTACGCCCGAGCCCACGGCAACGCCGACGGAAACTTCGACGCCGACGCCCGAAGCCACGCCCACGCCGGATGCCGAGGCTATTGTGCGGCGGATACGGGAGAAGGTTGAGGCGCAATTTGGGGCCGAAAAATCTGTGAGTATTTTTCGGATGTTCGATGGTAGGCAGGCTGGAAAATACAATGTGGCCTTTGTGACGGGAGAGATGATGAAGTGGTTGGAAATCGCCCCTGAACTGCGGGCCTTGTTAGATCAGGGAGCTGATGTCACTGTGGTGTTATATGTTCGCAATTTGGGGTATTACATCCAGAGTAGTGGGCAAAGTTTATCTGGTTTGAAGGCCGCTTTTTGTGTGCCTTTGCGTAGAGGAGCACTCAGCCCTGTCGTAGGTGATGAACGTAAAGTAACGCCTCTGGATGCCACAGCGCGAACATATCTTGCTGCCAAGAGTACCGAATATAGAGAGACCTCAGATCTTGTAGGAATAAGGGGCACGAATGCCAGAGGCGTACGTTTTGATGAACCAGGGCTGGCTTCTGTAATGATTAATATTTCGTGGGGAAATGAGGAAGTAAATATCTTCTTTGATTTTGAATCGGAAAGGGCTGTGGAGCCAGATGAGCGGATGACAGATAGCAACTTAGACGATTATGTTATCCGTATTTGGCAAGCAGATGAACAAACCCGACATCTGTTAGAGCAGAAATTTAGAAATTGCACATTGCCGTAGAATGCTGTATCATTATATCAATGGAGCAGTTTTTCAATCGGCAATCTAAAGCGTGGTTTTTGGTAGCGTTGGCGTTATTTGTCCTTTGGTTTTCTATTCCTACTGTTGCTGTCCAGGGTTGCTTTTGGTGTGAATGTTGTCGTCCAAACTGTAGAAACGCGCGGCTCTGCGGCTCAGTTCAAACTACAGACCCTTCGCGCTGTGCATCAGCATGTCGAGGCTGGGGCGGTGAATACTGTGGCGGTTGGCCCTGCGACCCTACGCCTACGCCACCTCCCAGCGATGAGTGTGTTGTTGACTCCCAATGCCCGGCAGGAGAATGCTGTTACGCCTCACCAGGTGGGAATTACTGCGCCCCATGCGGCGGAGGTGGTGGGGGCAACAACCCGCCCTCCTGTAACTTCAACGCCTTTCCCAATGCCGTCGACTACGACGGCAAGGCCTTTATCGACCCCAACTCGGGCACCGACCAGGTGCTGATGCCCACCAAGCAACACTTACGCCATTGCCACCAGCGACCCCGACGGCGATAGCGTCAGCATCACCAACTTTTGGGTAGCGGTCTGGCGTGCCCTTTTTGTCCCCACCTTACTTTTATACACCTCGCACCATCGAGGACGAAGCGCAAAAGGGGGGATGCGGTTTGTCAAAACGCCCCCCTAACCCCCTCCCCTCGTAGGGGAGGGGGAATTTGGTCACCGCGAAGGGACGAGGCCGCGCTCAGCCCCTCCCCCTTACGAAGGGGGAGGGGTTGGGGTGGGGGATTTTGACCCACCTGGCCGGGCGAACGACCCGCCGCCGTTATGTGCAGGAAATGTACAGGAAAGGAACTCGCCCCCGCGGGCGTGCCGCTGGTGAATGCCGGTTCCCCCACGCAAGATTTGCCCCCGGCCGACCAACGGGTGCAGGTGCAGTAGCATCCGGCCAGTGACCACAATATGCTGCGCTTGGCGTTGGTTGTGCGAGACGCCAACGGCAGCAAGGGGCTGGGCCTGAATGCCTGGGCAGCGGGCGGCCTGTTTCAGTTCTGGCCGTCGAGATTCAGCCGCTCTCGCACCACATAGGTGGGCTTGTTTTGCGTTTCGTGGTAAGTGCGCACCAGCAGCTCAGCAATCAACCCCAGCAGAATGGCCTGGGTACCCAAAATCATGAACATCAGGCCGGTTTGAAAAAAGGGCGACTGCAGCGCACTGATGTGCCACACCACCCGCCGCACGAACACGAAAAGCAGCATGGCCGAGCCCACGGCCGAAACGGCCAGCCCCAAACCGCCGAACAAATAAATGGGCTTGTGGAAATACGACAGCAGAAACTTGACGGTGATGAGGTCCAGCAGCACCTTGAGGGTGCGGCTGAGGCCGTATTTGCTCTTCCCCCGCCGGCGAGGATGATGCTGCACCACCACCTCCGCGATGCGCGCGCCCACGGCCGCGGCATAAGCCGGAATGAAGCGATGCATCTCGCCATACAGGCGGAACTCCCGCAGCACCTCCCGGCGGTAGGCCTTGAGGGTGCAGCCGTAATCGTGCAGATGCACACCCGTCACCCACGAGATGAGCGCGTTGGCCAGCCGCGAAGGCAACACCCGGGTCAGGAACGGGTCCTGCCGGTGTTTGCGCCAGCCGCTGACCACATCGTAGCCTTCGTCCAGCTTGGCCAGCAGTTTGGGAATATCCGCGGGGTCGTTTTGCAGGTCTGCATCCAGCAGCACGATGACCTGGCCCCGGGCGTGGTCGATGCCGGCGGCGATGGCCGCGGTTTGGCCGAAATTGCGGCGCAGCAGCACCACCCGCACATGCTCGGGGTCCCGGCGGGCCAGGGCGCGCAAAATTTCGGGGCTGCGGTCCCGGCTGCCGTCGTCCACCAGCACCATCTCCCAGGGTTGGGGGAAGTGCTCCGCGGCGGCCAGCACCGCGTCGTAGAGCAAAGGCAGGTTCTCTTCCTCGTTGTAGACGGGAATGACCAGGGAAAGCGCGACGGTCATGCGGGGTTCCTCATGCGGCGGGAATATGGGGCCGGGCCCAGCCCCAACGGCGAAAGAGCCACGGCGCGCCGGCGGTGACCCACGCGCCCACGGCCGCGTAGCGCAACCAGCGGGCCAGGGCGGGCACGAAGCCCTCGCCCCCGGGTAGCACCGTGCGCAGCCCGGCCCACAGCAGCAACACCCCGGCAAAACCCACGACCAGCCGCGCCGCGCGCTGCGGCCACGGGCCCGCGGCCGAAAACCCGCCCCGGCCGCGCAGCCAGGCCCAGCCCAACAGCATTCCGGCCCAGGTGCCCGCGGCCGTGAGCAGGCCGTTGGGCGACCACGCGGCCGCCCAGTCCGGCGGTGTGCCTGCCGCGGCCCAGGCCCGCACGCCCAAAGCCAAAAGCAGCCCGACCCCGCTGGCGGCCAAACCGGCCCCCGCAGCGGTCCAGGACCCCACGCGACGCACCCAGGCCTGCAGCCGGGGTTCCACCGCCAGCAGCAGGGCCAGCAGGCCCGCGCCCACCAGCCAGCCCAGCAGCACATCGCCCCAGAAGTGCACGCCCAACGCCACCCGCGACAGGCCGATGAGCAGCGCCAGCCCCGTGGCCGCGGCCCGGGCTCCGGGGCCGTGTTCCCACGCCCAGCGGCCCCACAGCACCACCGCGTTCTGGCTGTGGCCCGAGGGCAGGCCGAAGGAAGTCGCCTCCACCGCGGGCCGTACTGCCGGTTCCACCCAAAAAGGCCGGGGGCTGTGGAAGACGAACTTGAGCCCGCCGTTGACCTGCGCGGAGAGCAGCAGCGCCAGGCCCAAACGCAGGCCCAAGCCCGGCGAAACGGCCCAATAAAGCAGGGGGAAGAGGACCAGGTAGAAGGTCTCGTCGCCCAAAAAAGTGGCCGCGCGCCACAGGGGCGCGGCCGCGGCGGTGAGCTGTTGGAACCAGAGCACCCATTGCGGGTCCAGCCAGGGCGACATGGCGGGCTCCCGGTTACATGCGAAAGACGCCGAAGCGGCCTTCCTGATAGGGCGAATGCAGCACCACATCCAGGGCCAGGCCCAGCACGGCTCGGGTCTCCGCGGGGTCGAGAATGCCATCGTCCCACAGGCGGGCCGTGGCGTAGTAGGGGTTGCCTTCGCGCTCGTATTTTTCCAGAATGGGGGCTTTGAAGGCCTCGGCCTCGTCGCCGGTGAGGGGCGGCAGGCCTTCCCGCTCCCGCTGGTTGTTCTTCACCGTGAGCAGCACATTGGCCGCCTGCTCGCCGCCCATGACGCTGATGCGGCTGTTGGGCCAGGTCCACAAAAAGCGCGGCTGATAGCCCCGGCCGGCCATGGCGTAATTGCCCGCGCCGAAGGAACCGCCGATGATGACCGTGATTTTGGGCACCGTGGCGTTGGCCACCGCGTGCACCATCTTGGCCCCGTCCTTGGCAATGCCGCCGGCCTCGTATTCCTTGCCCACCATGAAGCCGGTGATGTTTTGCAGGAAGAGCAGCGGCAGGCCCCGCTGCTGGCACAATTCGATGAAGTGCGTGCCTTTGAGCGCGCTTTCGCTGAACAGCACGCCGTTGTTGGCGATGATGCCCACGGGGTAGCCGTGGATGCGGGCGAAGCCGGTGACCAGGGTGGTGCCATAGCGGGCTTTGAATTCCTGAAAGCGGCTGCCGTCGACCAGGCGGGCGATGATTTCCCGCACATCGTAGGTTTCGCGAAAAGTGCGGGGCAAGATGCCGTAGATTTCGTCCGCGGGGTAGAGGGGCTCCTCGGGCGGAGCCAGGTCGAGAAAGTCCACCCAACGGGGTCGGGGGGAACGCCGTTCGGGCAGCGCGGCCACGATGCGACGAGCGATTTCCAGGGCCTCGGCGTCGTTTTCCGCGTAGTGGTCGGCCACGCCCGAGATGCGGGTGTGCACATCCGCGCCGCCCAGCTCTTCTGCGCTCACCCGCACGCCGGTGGCAGCCTGCACCAGGGGCGGCCCGCCCAAGAAGATGGCCCCCGTGCCCTTGACGATGACCGCCTCGTCGCTCATGGCCGGCACATACGCGCCGCCCGCGGTGCTGTGGCCCATGACCACCGCGATTTGCGGGATGCCGGCCGCGCTCATGCGGGCCTGGTTGTAGAAAATGCGGCCAAAGTGTTGCGCATCGGGGAACACCTCGGCCTGCAGGGGCAAAAACGCGCCGCCCGAATCCACCAGGTAGATGGTGGGTAGGTGGTTTTCCGCGGCAATCTCCTGGGCGCGCAGGTGCTTCTTCACCGTGAGGGGGAAGTAAGTGCCGCCTTTGACCGTGGCGTCGTTGGCCACAATCATCACCGTGCGCCCCGCGACCCGCCCGATGCCGGTGACGATGCCGGCTGCGGGCACGGGGCCATACGCCTCGTCATACACGCCCCAGGCGGCCAGGGGCGAGAGTTCCAGAAAAGGGGAGCCCGGGTCCAGCAAACGCCGAATGCGCTCCCGCACGAACAGCTTGCCCTGCGCGGCGATGCGGCGATGGTACTTTTCCGCGCCGCCGCGGCGCACCTGTTCCAGCCGTTGGTGGAGCTCCTGGGCCAGGGCCCGGTGATGGGCCGCGTTTTGCCGAAACTGCGGGTCGTCGGGTTGCACCAGGGAAGGGAGCGGTTCGCCGATGGGGTTCATGGTCACCTGCCCGGGGGAAGATGCGGACCAAGGCCGCGTCATTATACCATCGTGTGGCGCGCGCCTTGGGGTGAACAGTCGCCCGCCGCGGTAGGGGCGACTCGGTGGGTCGTCCGGGGAATAGAACCGCGGATTCACGCGGATGAACGCGGATGAAAAAGAGCAGTCAGCAGGGAGCGGGCAGCGGTGAGCGCGGTAGGGGCGCACGGCGGTGCGCCCGCGGCGGTAGGGGCGACCCGGTGGGTCGTCCGGCGCGGTAGGGGCGACCCGGCGCTGCGCGGGGCTACGCCGCGCGGGTTCCGGCCGCTAAGGCCCGCAACGCGGGGCCCAAACGCTGCACGGCCCGGGCCCGGTGGCTGAGGCGGTTCTTCGCTTCCAGGCTCAGCTGGGCCAG
>JALSPJ010000167.1 GCA_026985995.1 Anaerolineales bacterium | reverse complement strand
ATCGTTGGGGCCCAGCTCGTAGTATTTGGCGAATTTGATGCTCATGACCAGGTTGGCGATGCCCGAGAAGCCCAGCAGGTCCAGGTTTTGCACCAGGTCTTCGGGCACGCCCTGGCGGGCCAGGTAGGCGCGGCCGGCGGGCTCGTTGAACAGGCGGGCCAGGCTGACCACCGCGTTGTCGTCCACATCGATGACCAGGTCCGTGTTGCGCACATTGTGAATCCAGGGCACATGCTTGTCGCCAATGCCTTCGATGCGGTGTTCGCCGAAGCCGTTTTCCATGAGGGTGGGCACTTGCAGGGCTTCACCGGCGGCAATTTTGGCCTGGGGGAAGCGTTGCTTGAGGTAATCGCCGCTGGCAATGGTGCCCGCGGAGCCGGTGGTGAGGGCTACGCCGCGGAATTCGTCGTCGGGGCCCATGATGCGTTCCAGCACTTCTTCCATGGCCCGGCCGGTGACCGCGTAGTGCCACAGGTAGTTGCCGAATTCGTCGAATTGGTTGAAAATCATGATGTCTTCGCCCGAGGCTTGTAATTCCTTGCACTTGTCGAAAATTTCTTTCACATTGGCTTCGGAGCCGGGGGTCTTGATGACTTCATCGGCCACGCCTTGGAGCCATTCGAAGCGCTCCTGGCTCATGCCTTCGGGCAGGATGGCGATGGAGTGCACCGCGAGCAGGCGGGAGTCGAACGCGCCCCCGCGGCAGTAGTTGCCGGTGGAGGGCCAGGCGGCTTTTTGCTGGGTGGGGTCGAATTGGCCGGTGACCAGGTAGGGCACCAGCACGCCGTACGCGGCGCCTACTTTGTGCGCGCCCGTGGGGAACCATTTGCCCACCAGCGCGACGATGCGGGCCGGCACGCCGGTAAGTGCCGGGGGAAATTCCAGGTAGTTGACCGGGCCGAAGAGGCCGCCGTGGGGTTTGGGCTCGTTGTGCCAGGTGATGCGGAACAGGTTGCGGGGGTGGATTTCCCACAGGCCCAGGTGGCGCAGTTCTTCCTTGATGTCGTCGGGGATGAGGTCGGGGTTGACCATCTGGGCGAAGGTGGGCAGGAGGATGCCTCGCTCCCGGGCGCGGGCTGCGGCTCGGGCCCGCCGCTCGGGATAGACGGTGAGGTCGATGGGGGTGTAGGTGGCCATAAAGGGCTCCTTGGAAGAGGGTAGGTTTTGCATCTCGGTCGCTGCCAAAAGGTTCGCCAGCCTTGGACGCGACTTCGGGCCGGCTCGTGCAGTTTCCGCATCATTATACCCTACCCGGCTGGGCTCGCTGCCGTCACTGGGGCGCGCGAAATCAGGAAATTCTCGAGCAGGGCCCTGGACAAAGGACGGGTTTTTGTTTATAACATTTCCAAAGAACCCCTTTCCCTTTCCAGGAGGTGCTGCATGACGCCGACCCGCTATAGTCGTCCCATGATGTGGCTGCACTGGCTTTCCGCGGCCTTGATTTTGGTGTTGTTCGTCGTCGGCTTCGTGGCCGCGCGGGTGCTGCCCTTTAGCTCGCCCCTCAAACAGCCCCTGTTCCAGTTGCACGCGGTGGCCGGTTATGCCCTCTTGGTGCTCACCGTAGTGCGGCTGTACTACAAGCTGCGCACGCCCCAACCTGCGCCGCCGGCCGGTATGAGCGGCCCGCGGCTGTTGGCCTACAAAACGGTGCACGCGTTGCTGTATGTGGGCATTTTCTTGATGGCCCTCTCGGGCATCAACATTTTGCAGCAGAGCGGCCTGGGCATTTCGCCTTTCTTCGACCCGCGGGGGTTGGACTTCGAGGTCTTGCCGGCCGTGCTGCATGTCAACGGCAAATGGGTGTTCGCGGCCCTGATTTTGGTGCACATCGTAGGCGTGTTCTCCTACCAGGCCACGAAGGGCGATGTATTGAGCCGCATGGGTCTGGGCCGAGGATAGCCGGGCCCACTTCTCGCCGCAGCCCCTCCTCCTGCGCGCGGGGGAGGGGCTGAACCCGGCGTGCGGGTGCCGCGTTTTGGCCCGCGGCAGGTGATGCTTCCTCTTTCCAACCCCCAACTTCCAACCCCCAACTTCCAACCCCCAACTTCCAACCCCCAACCCCCAACTACCATCTACCATCCCTCCCACCGCGGTACAATTGAGCCGGCCACCTCCGTTGCTGGCTCCATATCCCCTTCTCCCTTGAGGTGCCTATGCCTTCTGCCCTGCGCCGAGCCGTGCGCCAGGCCTTGGCCAACCCCGCCCTGCGGGCCGCGTTGGACGCCAACGCCCAACGCCGACGAGCTGCCCGGCAGCGTACCCTGGCCACATTGCCCCGCCCCTGGCCCGAAATGCAAGCCCAGGCCCGGGCCGCCCGTCAGCGCGTCC
>JALSPJ010000166.1 GCA_026985995.1 Anaerolineales bacterium | reverse complement strand
CCCATCGGCCAGACCGCGCATGTCATCGGTTACCGGGAGCCGCCGGGCAAGCTGCGCACCTTCAAAATCGAGCGCATCGAGCGGGTGGAACTCCTGCCCGACCGTTACACCATCCCCGCGGACTTTGACCCGCGCGCCATCCTGCGGGATGCCTGGGGCATTTGGTTCACCGACAAAGCGCCGGTGGAAGTGGTGCTGCGCTTCCACCCCCGGGTTGCGAACCGGGTGCTGGAGACCGTCTGGCACCCTTCCCAGCAGACGACCTACGACGACCAGGGCTGGCTGGTGTGGCGGGCAAAGGTGGCCGAGCCGCAAGAAATGCTGCCCTGGATTCGAGGCTGGGGCGCGGATGTGGAAGTGTTGCAGCCCGAGCCTTTGCGCCAGCGCCTGGCCGCGGAAGCCCGCCTCATGGCCGAGCGGTACGGCTGGTCCGTGGGCAGCGCCGCGGCCGACGCCGGTTCCCCCAACCCCGAGCCGCCGCCCGACGACACCTTTCGCCTGCTCTTCGGCCCTTGAAGGAGGCTGCCGTGCCCCGCACACCCTACCCCTACCAGCGGCGGGTGCTGCACGCCTTGCTTGAGGAGCAGCGCCCCGTCCTCCTCCAGGCCCCCACGGGCGCGGGCAAAACCCTGGCCGCGCTGTGGCCCTTTCTGCACGCCTTCCGCCATGATGTGCAGCGCCCCTTCCCCGCGCAGGCCATTTACTCGGTGCCCATGCGGGTGCTGGCCAACCAGTTCTTCGCCGAATACCACGCCCTCACCCAGGCGCTGCAGTTGCGCGAGCACTTACAGGTCACCATCCAAACCGGCGAGACCCCCCTCGACCCCGAATTCCACGGCGATGTGGTCTTTGCCACCCTGGACCAAACCCTCAGTAGCCTGTTGGGCGTGCCCTATAGCCTTTCGGCCGCGCGGGCCAATCTCAATGTCGGGGCCGTGCTCGGGTCCTACCTCGTCTTCGACGAGTTCCACCTCTTTCCTTATCAGGCCACCCGCACCCTGTTCCACCTGCTGCAGCATTTGCGGCCGGTGGTGCCGTTCGTGCTTATGACGGCCACTTTTTCCCGGGTCATGCTGGAGGAATTGGGCGCGGTGCTCGACGCGCATGTGGAAGTGGTGCCGCCCGCGGAGGCCCAGGCCATTGCCACCCGCGGCGGTCGGCCGGCCAAGCAGCGCCGCTTTTTCACCCAGGCCGGGCCTTTGGTGGAACCGACGGCCGCGCGCAGTCTGCTGGAAACCCACCGGCGCCGCACCTTGGCCGTGCTCAACACCGTGGGCCGGGCCCAGCTGCTTTATCGCACCCTGGTGGAAGCCGGCGCGCGGCCGGTGCCGTGGACCCAATGGGTTGCGGAAGACGAGTGGCGCCGGCTGGCCGAGGCCCGGGACCTCGACGCCGCGGTGCAGCCTCTGGTGGCCCGGGTGACCGAGCGGCTGCTGGACGGCCGCGGCCCGTGGGTCATGCTGCTCCATAGCCGCTTTTTGCGCGCCCATCGCCTGGTGAAAGAAGCCTTGCTGCGCCACCTGTGGGGCCCTGAAGGGCTGCAGGGCGAACAGCCATCCCTCATCGTGGTGGCCACCCAGGTGGTGGAAGTGGGCTTAGACATCAGCGCCGAGGTCCTGCACACCGAACTGGCCCCCGCGGCCGCGGTGTTGCAGCGCGCCGGCCGTTGCGCCCGCTACCCCGGCGAGCAGGGCGAGGTCTATGTCTACCCCGTGCCCCCCGACCAGCGCGGCCAGCCCAATTACGCGCCCTACGGCCAGAGCCGCATCGAGCGGGCCACGGTCGAAGCCTCGTGGCAGGCCTTGCAGGCCCGGCACGCCGCGGTGGTCGATTTCCCCCAAGAGCAGGCCATTGTCGACGAGGCCCATGCCGCGCAGGACCGCGCGTTGCTGAACGAGCTGCGTGAAGGCGCGGCCAGGGTGTGGGAATTCGTCGCGGCCTCGGTGCTGGAAGGGGAGCGCGGCGCGCGCCGCGACCTCATTCGCGATGATGCCTGGGCCAACCGCACCGTGCTGGTCTACGACGCGCCCGACCAAACCGACGAAGCCCCCTTCGGCCGCGAGGGTTTCAGCCTGCATGTGGGCACTTTGACCCGGGCCTTCCCAACGCTGCAAGAACAGGCCGCGACTTTGGGCCTCGACTGGGCCCTGCGCGCGCTGCAGGTGCGCCAGGGGCCCACCGACGCGGACCCGCCGGTCTATTTGTGGCTGGATGTCGCCACCCCCGAGGACCTGGCGGCGGCTTTCTTGCTGGCCGTGCATCCTCGTTTGGCGGCCTATGACCCCGAGCTGGGCTTTCGCCTGGCCGAGCCCTCGGACGGGCATTTCCGTTCCC
>JALSPJ010000165.1 GCA_026985995.1 Anaerolineales bacterium | reverse complement strand
GAAATCCTGGGCCGCAAGGGCCGGGTCACGGGCGTGCGCACCACCGACGGGCGGGTCATTCCCTGCCAGATGGTGGCCGTGGCCGTGGGCGTGCGCCCCCGCCTGGCTCTGGCCCGCCAGGCCGGGCTGCGGACCGAGCGGGGCATCGTGGTCGACGAATTCATGCAAACCTCGGCCCCCGACATTTTCGCCGCCGGCGATGTGGCCCAGGTTTACGACCCCCGGGTGGGCCGCGCGGTGCTGGATGTGCTGTGGCCCGTGGCCCGGCGGCAGGGTCAAACCGCGGGCTACAACATGGCCGGCCGCACCACCGCCTACCGCCGGGGCACGCCGTTGAATGTCACCCGGCTGGCCGGTGTCACGACCACCATCGTCGGCCAGGTGGGGCGGGCCGGGCCCGAGGACGAAGACCTGGTGGGCATCATCCGCGGGGATAGCGAAGTGTGGCGCGACATCCCCGACGCCATCGTGGCCCAGGAAGGCTTCGATGTCAATCGCCTGCGGGTGATGGTGGGTCAAAAGCACCTGCTGGGCGCGGTGCTCATGGGCGACCAAACCCTCTCCCGTCCCCTCTACACCCTCATCGAGCGCCAGGTTGACATTTCCGCCATTCGTCCGGCCTTACTGGAGGGCCGTCGGCCCGTGGCCGATGTGCTGGCTGAATTTTGGAGCCAATGGAGGCAGCGCCATGGGACGCCCCGTGCGCAATAGCGAGTTGTGGATTGCCTTTTTGCTCATCATGGCCATCACCTTCGGCTATCTGGTGGTGGTGGGCTTGACCGGTTCCATCCCCGCGGCGGGGGAATTTTTCGGCCACAGTTTGGGGGTGGCGGGCTTCGTGCTCATGTTGATGACCGAAACCCTTTACTCGCTGCGGAAGCGGGCCCTGAGCGCGCGCTGGGGACGCATGTCGTGGTGGCTCAAGTTCCACATCGTCACCGGCCTGGTGGGGCCCTACATGGTGCTGCTGCACAGCGCCTGGAAGTGGCAGGGCCTGGCCGGCATTGTGCTGCTCATGGTGGGCATTGTGGTGCTGAGCGGCTTTGTGGGGCGCTATATTTACACCGCCATTCCCCGCACGGCCGACGGCTTTGAGGTGGAAGAAGCCGCGCTGGACCGGCAAATTCGCCGCGCGGAAGAAGAGCTGCAGCGCTGGCTCCACGCGCAAGACGAAGCCACCCGGCGCCTGGCCCAGCGTCTGGCCGCGTTGGATGCCCGCTGGCGCGACCCGGCCGCGCCCCGGGCCTGGTTGTGGCTGCGCTGGTGGTGGGAATGGCGCTACCGCCTGGCCTGGTGGCGCGAGAACCGGCGTTTGGGCCGGGCCGCGCGTCAGCAGGCCCGCCGCATTGAGGCCCTGCTGGCCGAAAAGCGCCGCCTGCAGCGCCAACGCCGCGCGCTGGCCGCGGCCCGCCGCGCGCTGGGCATCTGGCACGCGGTGCATGTGCCCCTGGGTATGGCCATGTTTACCCTGGCTTTCGTGCACATCGTCGCCGCGCTGTATTACGCCACTTTGTTGCGCTGAGGCCGCGGTGCGGGGCCCCTGCCTTTGGGGGAACCGTCGCCCGGCCGGCTGCCGCATGTGTGGAGGCGAGCCTTATGCACCGACGACCTTTGGGCTGTTTGACCCCTTCCGCGCTCATCGCCGCGTTGGTGGCGCTGGTGGGTGTGCTCGTGGCCTGGGTGACCACGGGCGGCGCCATGTTCAGCCCCGGCCCCCTCAACGCCCAGGCCGGGGAACCCCTGGGCGGGGTGACTTCCCACGCCGACCTGCAAAACGATTGCCGCACCTGCCACGCCCCTTTTTGGGGAACCGAACGCATGGCCGACCGCTGCCTGGCCTGCCACACCACCGTGGCCGATGAACTCACCCGGCCCAACAGTCTGCACGGTTCCTTGTTGAAACCCGGCCAGCCCCGGAGTTGTCGCGGGTGCCACACCGAGCATCAGGGCCCCGATGCACCCCTCACCGTGCTCGACCCGCGCGCCTTCCCCCACGAGCGCACGGGCTTTTCGCTGCGCGCCCACCAAAGCGTGCTGGTGGACGGCCGACGGTTCGCGTGCAAAGATTGTCACACCCAGGGCTATGCGACCTTCGACCAGGGCGTGTGCGAAGACTGCCACAACCGCACCACCCTGGCCTTTGCCGCGCATGTGCAAACTTTCGGCACCGACTGCCTGGCCTGCCACGACGGGTTGGATACTTACGGACGCAATTTCGACCACGGCCGGGTGACCGGTTTCGCCTTAGAAGGGGGCCATGCCCGGGCCGCGTGTGCGGATTGTCACCAGGGTGCGCGCACGGTGGCCGATTTGCGCGCCGTGGACCAGGCGTGTGTG
>JALSPJ010000164.1 GCA_026985995.1 Anaerolineales bacterium | reverse complement strand
TCCAGCAAACCTCCAACTTCCAACCTCCAACCCCCAACCTCCAGCTTCTAACCACCAACCTCCAAGTATATCACCCCTCCCCCACCATCGCGGTATAATGGCCTCGTCATCATCGTCGGCGCGGGCCGGGTGGCAGCCTTGCCGTTCGCGGCGGCCGCCGGTCCACGCGGAGCCTTTCCCCCGGAGCAACGCCATGGCCAAACCCCGCATCCCCACCGTCAAAGGCACCCGCGATTTTTACCCCGAAGACATGGCCCTGCGCCGCTGGCTCTATGAGCACATGCGCGCGGTCTCGGAGGCCTTTGGCTATCAGGAGTACGATGGCCCCTTTCTGGAAACCCTGGAGCTTTACGCGGCCAAGTCGGGCGAGGAACTGGTCAAGGAGCAGGCCTTCGTCTTCCCTGACCGGGGCGGCGACCTCATCACCCTGCGGCCTGAGCTCACGCCGTCGCTGGCGCGCATGGTGGCGCAGCGGCAAAAGCAACTGACGCTGCCCTTGCGCTGGTGGTCCTTTGGCCCCTTTTGGCGCTATGAACGGCCCCAGCGGGGTCGGGGGCGGGAGTTTTTCCAGTGGAATGTGGACATGGTGGGCGTGGCCACGCCCGAAGGTGACGCGGAACTGGCCGCGGTGGGCGCGAGTTTCTTCCGCCGGGTGGGGCTGCAGCCTGACCAGGTGCGCATTTTGGTCAACAATCGCCGCTTGATGGACGCCCAGCTGGAGCGTTTGGGCATCCGGGCCGGGCTGCGCAAGGCCGTGTTCCGCCTCATCGACCGCAAGGAGAAGATGCGACCCGAGGCCTGGGAAGCCTACGCCGCGAAAATCGGCCTGAGCCCGACCCAAATTCAGGGTCTTTACGACCTGTTCCAGCGCCACGATTTGTGGGAAACTTCCGACGAGCTGCGGCGCTTTTTCGCGGCCGCGGAGGCGTTAGGCGTGGCCGAGTATGTGCGCTACGAGCCCACCATCATCCGGGGGTTGGATTATTACACCGGCACCGTGTTCGAGGCCCGGGACCACGAAGGCCGTTTTCGGGCCATTTTGGGCGGCGGCCGCTACGACAACTTGGTGGCCGCGGTGGGCGGCGAGCCGCTGCCGGGGGTGGGCTTTGCCATGGGCGACATGGTCATCACCCTGGTGTTGGAAGCCTACGGCCTGCGCCCTGCCCTGCCGCTAACGCCCGCGCAGGTGCTGGTGACCGTGTTCGACGACGCGCATTTGTTGCCCAGTTTGCGTTTGGCGCAGGAACTGCGCGCCGCGGGTTTCCGGGTGGCCACCTACCCGCAGCCCGCTAAGCTGGGCAAGCAGTTCAAATACGCCAACCGCCTGAGCATCCCGGTGGTCGCGGTGCTGGGGCCCGATGAGCTGGCCCAGGGCGCGGTCGCGCTCAAGCACATGGGCCGCGGGGAACAGGTGACCGTGCGCCGGGAGCAGGCCGTGGCCACACTGCGGGCCTGGCTGGCCGTGGGTTCCCCAGGGGAAGGCGCATGAGCCCCGGGCTGCGCGCCTGGCTGCGGGAACGCGCCCACCAGGCCCTGGCCGCGACGCCGTCGGGCTGGCGGGCCGAGGTGTATTTGCGTTATCACGAGCGCAGCGTCACCCGCTTCACCCGCAACGAAGTGCATCAACATATGCACGACGCGGACGGGCAGGCGCAGATTGCCCTTTACAGCCCTCAGGGCCAGTGGGCCGTGGTGCGCACCAATCGCCTGGACGACGAGGGTTTGGCCCAGGCCGTGGCGCGTGCGGCCACGCTGGCCGCGCTGCGCGAGCCGGACCCCGAATGGCCGGGGCTGACGCCGGCGGGGCAGTCCTACCCCGCGGCCGAGGCCTGGGATGAGGCCACGGCCAACCTGCCGCCCCAGTCGCGGGTGCAAAGCGTGCGGGAAATCGTGGCCGTGGCCCAGAAGCATGGGCTGCAAGCCGCGGGCGCGCTGCGTAATGAGGCCCGGGCCGTGTTGTACGCGCACAGCGAGGGCCTGGAGGCCTTCCAGCGCAACACCCAGGCCGAGGCCATCGTGGTCATGCAGGCCGACGAAGAGGCCTGGGGCCGGGCGCAAGACGCGGCTGTGGCGTGGAACCGGCTGGAGCCGGTGGCCCTGGCCCACGAAGCCGCGACGCTGGCCGCGCGGGGGCAGGGGCCTCGCGCGCTGCCGCCCGGTGAGTATCCGGTGGTGCTCAGCCCCTACGCGGTGGCCGACCTGCTGCACATGCTCAACCTGCACGGCTTGAGCGCGCAGGCGGTGCACGAGGGCCGCTCGTGGCTTGTGGGGCGTTTAGGGGAACCGACCTTGGACCCGCGGCTGCAGGTGACCGATGACCCCCTGGCCGCGGATATGCTGCCCGAGGCCTTCGACGGCGAAGGGACGCCCAAGGCCCGGCTGCCATTGGTGCGCGATGGCGTGCCTTTGACGCCGGTGTATGACCGGCGCACCGCGGCGCAGGCCGGGCGGGCCAGCACGGGGCACGGTCAGCCGCCGGCGTGGCGCGCCTGGGGGCCTTTGGCCGGGCATTTGCGCTTGCAGCCCGGCGAGGCAAGCCAGGAGACGCTCCTGGCGTCCATTACGCGGGGGCTGTTCGTCAATCGCTTCTGGTATACTCGTTTGGTGCACCCCCGGGATGCGGTGGTGACGGGTATGACCCGAGACGGCGTGTTTTGGGTCGAAGGCGGCGAGGTGGCTTATCCGGTGAAGAACATGCGCTTCACCCAGTCGTATGTGCAGGCATTGGCCCGGGTGCTGGCCGTGGGCCGGGAAACGCGCCTGGTGCTCACGGGCAGCGCGGCCGTGCGGGCGCCGGGGCTGGCGTTGCCCGCGTTTCGGTTTACGGGCCGCACCGCGTGAGAAGCTTGCGGTAGGAGGTTGGCATGAGCGACGATTTGCGCGCCTGGCTGGCGGAAGAGGACGGCGATGAGGCCGAGGCGTTGCTGCCCGAGGAGGATGAACCTTTGGTGGAGGGCAAAGAGCGGCGTAAGTTGCGCGTGCAGCATGTCTCGCCCACCGCGTTCTTTGTGTTCAGCATGATGCTCTTTTTCATCGCGTGCTGGCTGAGCTTGCTGGTGCTGCTGTTGACGGGGCGGATTTATGTGGGCTGATAGGAGCTGACGCGGTTTTTATGGGCAGGGCTGCCAGACATACACCACCATATTTTCACCGCCCAAGGCAGGGGCGTAAGGCGCGCGGGTGGTAAACAGCGGGCGGGAACAGCGGTCCAATTCGGCATACCACCCCGGGAAAGTGACCAGATAGGCCACGCCCTGGCGCTGCATGTAGCGGGCCAGGGCTTTTTCGTTCCGCACGATGGGGATGACCGCGGGGTCCAGCAACCCGGCCAGGTCGACCAGAGGCTGGGGGGCAAAATAGCCCAACGCGCCGATGTCGTGCGCGGCAATGACCGCATCGGGCGGCAGGTTGCGCGCTACCCAGTGCGCGGTGTCCACCATTTCGCTTTCGATGAAGGCCACATCCCAGGCGTAGGCCCGGGCGCCTAAGGCCCAAAAGCCTAAGGTCAGCCCCGCAGCCACGCCGGCCAGGGCCAGCCACGCGCGGCGGTGCCAGTCGCGGCCCAAGGCCTGCCAGGCCCCCACCCCGGCGATGGCCAGCGCGGGCAGGATGGGCATCAGGTAGCGGCCGTGTTGGTAGGTGACGGGTAGGCGCCAGGCGTAGAGTAGGCTATGGAGGAGAAGCCAGGGGAGTGGGTGGAGGCTGGAGGGGGGAAGGTGGAGGGTAGAGGTTGGATTGGCTATACGCATTAAGGGAAACCACCGCCCCAAGAACTGCCACGTGGCCCAAAGCAATATGCCCACCACGGCCAACAGGCCAGGTCCCACCAGCACCGGCTGCCACACCCGTAACCAGCGCAGGAGCAACGGCGCCGCGCGCAACGCAGCGTATTCGTGTATTTTGGCCGGGCCCGTAGTAGGCCACCACGCGCCGGTCCACCACCGGTGCAGGCCCAAGTAAAGGGCTGCGGCCAAAAGGGACCAACCTATTCCGCGGAGGAAGGTTGGAAGTTGGTGGTTGGAAGTTGAGTTGGCTATACGCATTAAGCCCAGGGGAAACAACGCCAGCACCAACGCGCCTTCGGGCCGCAGCCATAACGCCACGCCAACGGCCGCCCCGGCCAAATCCCAGCGGGGTCGGGGCTGTGCCAGGGCCCACAGCGCCACCAGCACGGCCAGGGCAAAGGCCACGGTCTCCATGCCCGACACCGCGGCCCACACCAGGTGCCATTGCCCCAGCACGGCCAGCCCCGCCACCCAACGCCAGGGGCCTTCCAGGCCCGGCCAGCGCGCGGCCACCACGGCCAACCCTGTGAGCGTAAGCCAGCCAAGAAAAGTGACCCAAAGCCCCGGTTCCAGCCCCAGCACATGCCCCACGGCCAGCAGCAGCACCCACAAAGGCGCGGTCACCGCCCCCCGGCCCAGGTCCGGCACCCGATACACCCACCCCACCCCCGCGGCCACATGGCGGGCGTAGGTCTGATGAATCCAGGCGTCATCCAACGGAAAGCCCGGGCGATACAACGCGGCCGCGGCGGCCCGATAGGCCAGCACCAGCAGCAACGCCAAGCCGGCCCACAGCAGCCCCTCGGCCACCACCCCGCGGCCCCCGGGCCGCACCCTATGCCGCCAGCGCATCCAGCGCGCGTTGGACCAACGCCCGGGCCGCATCTTGCCGATAGGCTGCGGAGGCGCGATGGTCCCCGGCCTCTGCGGTGGCCTCGGCCAGGGCCACTTCCCAGCCGTCCGCGGTGGGGCCGTCGAGCACCAGCCGCGGCGCGGGGCCCCAACCGCCCACCACCATACGCACCCGACCCCGGGGCCAGCGGGCCACGGCCACCAGCACCAAGGGCCGGTCCGCGGGCGAACGGGCCACGGTTTCCACCTGCACCCGGGGGGCCAGGGGCAGTTCCACGCCCGTCACCAGCCAGCCCGGCCCGCGGTAGCGTTCCCGCCAGGCGAAAATGTCGCCCCAGGGCGTGCGCGCCTCCTCGGCCCCCGGGGCCCACACGGCCACCGCGTCCAGGGCCATGGCCGCGGCAGCCCACACCGAAGCGCCATCCGCGGCCATGAGGGAACCGGCCACCGTGGCCTGCCCGCGTTGCGGCAAAGGCATCTCCCGGCGCAGGGCCGCGTCCAGGCCCGACGGCAAGGCCGGCGCCTCCAGCAGGGTCTGCAACGATGCGGTCGCACCGGCCAGCAAGACGCGGCCGTGCCGCACTTCCACCGCATCCAGGCCCAGGGCCTGCAAATCCACCAGGGCCAAAGGCTCGGGCTGCGCCTTGGCCCGGGGCACCACGAACAACCCGCCGGCCACGGGACGGGCGCGGGGTTCCTCCCGCCGCAGCAAGGCCAAGGCCTCTTCCATGGTGGTCGGACGATGATAGGCAACAATCACGGTGCAATCTCCCACAAACGGAAGTTGTCGAATTCGACCAGCAGGTCGTCTTCCTGTAGCGTGTTGGCGAACAGGCCTACCTGACCATCGAGCGGCGCGTTGGGGTCGTGAGCGGTCAAGAGAAAGACATCATCGGCCCACAAGGCAAAAGTGCCGTTCGCGCACACCGCGGTGAAAGTCACCCATTGGCCGCTCTGTACCGCGCGCCGCACCTCGTCGGGTAGGGGCTTCCAGTCATAGATGGCCTCGTCTTCTCCGTTGACAATGCGCCACACGGCCGCGTAGCCGTCTTCCGAGATGTCCAAAGTATAATACGATTTTTCCTCGTCGGTGGCATTGACATAACACAAAAAGCCAAAGGAACCATCGCCCAAATCGGTTTGGGCCCGGGGCAGACGAGCCTGCACCTGCATCACCACGCCGACATAAACATCGTCGAAAAGGCCGGCCCGAATATAAGAATCAGGACGGGCCCGGATGACATAAACGCCATTGTTGTAGTCCAGAACGCCGTTCTCGTCGGTATCGTCGTCGGGCAACTGGCCGGGAGTGTCGAAATCGTCGACAAAATCAGGGGGGCGCTGCAGCGCCGCGTCGCGCCAGGCCGTCACATCGGCCGGGGTTTGCGGGTTCTGTTGGGGAACCGACGGCAACGCGGCGCTCGCCTGGGGGGTGAGGCGCGCCGCGATTTGAGGCTCCAAAGTGCGCCAGGCGAAAAAGCCGATGCCGACCAGGCCACACACCAACACCAGGGCGATGAGGGCGAAAATGCCGCAGCCCAGCAGCCAGGTGCGGCGTTGGGGCGGCGCGGCCGCGGCTTGCGCGTCCTGCTCGGCCCAGGCCGCGTCGCGAGCCGCGGCGTGGGCCGCGGCCTCCTCGGGCGTGGGCAAGTCGGGGAAGGTGGGCGTGTCGCTGTCCATGTTTTGCCCCGGCGCGCGCCAGGTTTCTCCCAGGGGCGGTTCCTGCGGCATTGGCGATGCCGCGGCCGCCGGCGTCGGTTCCCCCACCCCAGCCCCCGCGTCTGCCGCGGTCTGCGTTTGGCCCTGGGACGGCAACATGGCCAGCCAGGCTTCCAACTCGGGCCGATGGCCGGGGTCGGGGTGCAATCCGGCCCGCAACGCGGGGGCCAGGTCGCCCCAGCGGTCCAGCAGCGCGGCATGGGTTTCCCACTGGGCGGGGTCGAAGGCGCGGCCACTGAGGACCTCGTGGAGCAGTTGGGCCAGGCCATACACATCCGAGCGGGCCGAGAGGGGCTGCCCCCGCCACACCTCGGGCGGCACCACGGCCGCCGTGGCCAGCGCGGGAATCTCGTCGGCCAGCCGCGGGCCAAAGGCCTCGACCGCGGCTTGCATCCAGCCCAGGTCCGCCAGCGCCACACGGTCGCCATCCAAAAGCACATTGCTGGGCTTGAGGTTCCCGTGGAACCAGCCCTGCGCGTGGGCCGCGGTCAAAGCGGGGGCCAGGGTGCGCATCAAAGCCACGGCCCGCTCTGGAGCCCAGGGGCCGTGCAACACCAGCTCCTGGCGCAAATCCCGGGGCCACGGCTGCAGCACCACAAAGGCGAAATCCTGGTCCGTGCCCACCTCGTGCGGCAAGAGCAAAGTGCCCGGCGCGGCGAACCAGTTTTGCAGGGCCCGTTGCCTGTGCAGCCAACGCTCCAGGAACGCGGGCCGACCGGCCAGTTCGGGATGCACGATTTTGAGATAAAAGGTGGTTTGCGTAGCCGCATGGACGGCCTGGTAAACCATGCCAAAGGGGCCTTCGCCCACCTTGGCCCGCAAGGTGTAATCGGCCAAAACCGGAGGCAAAAACATGGGGGTACTCCTTTTTTGGGGCCCGCGCTGCTTGGGCAACGCGGTGTACGAACTGCAAACCCCCAAACCACAAGCCTCGCAGGTAGTGTACCACAGTCAGGGAGAACGCGCGGCAAAATCGCGCGCACGGAGGCGCAAAGCCGCCAGCTGGCCGCTTTCGGTTTGCAAAAATCTTGCTTAAATGCACAAGCGGGCCTATAATGCGTCCGTCACGCGTTTTATCCTCTTTTTTCTCGCTCAAAAACAAGGAGGGATGTCACCTATGGCTCGCATTGTCGTTGTCGGCGCCGGTTTCGCGGGGCATACGGCTGCGCTCTATTTGGGCCACCACCTGGGCAAGCGGCACGAAGTCATCATGGTCAACAAATACGACTACTTCGGCTTCGTGCCCTCGTGGGTGTGGGTTGGAACCGGCCGCATGGACCCGCAAAAGACCATCATTCCGCTGCAGCCCGTGTACGACCGGATGCATGTGCGCTTCGTCCATGCCGCGCTCACGGCCATCCACCCCGAGCCCGAAGAGCAATTCATCGTAGTGGAAAAGGTCAACGGCGGCGGCCAGGAACGCATCGCCTACGATTATCTCATCATCGCCACGGGCCCTTATCTCAACTTCGCCGCCACCCCCGGCTTAGGGCCCCACGAGGGCCACACCTACTCCATCTGCACCTTAGACCACGCCCTCCAGGCCCGCGATGCCTACCTGGAGCTGGTGGAGCGCCTGGAAAAGGGCGACCGGGCCAAAATCGTCATCGGCACGGGCCACGGCACGGCCACCTGCCAGGGCGCGGCTTTCGAGTACATTTCCAACATCCACAAGGACTTGGTACGCCGCGGCCTGCGGGACCGGGCCGAGCTGGTTTTCTTCTCCAACGAGCCCGCGCTGGGCGATTTCGGTATTCGCGGGGTGACCGCGCGCTACAAAGGCCGCCTGGTGACCAGCGCGGAATTCGTCGAAGCCGTGTTCCGCGACTTCGGCATTCGGTGGGAAATCGGCCGCGCGGCGCGCAAAATCGAGCCCGGCCGCATTTACTGGGAAGACATGGACGGCAACTTCGGCGAAACCACCTTCGACTTCGCCATGCTGGTTCCCCAATTCAAGGGCCACGGCATTCACATCGCGGTGCGGGGGCCCAACGGCGAAGATTTGCACGACAAAATCTTCAACGCCTCGGGCTTCGTCATCGTCGATGGCATTTACGGCCTGCCCTATGAACGCTTGGAGCGCAACCCCGACGCCTGGCCGGCCGTGTACCAAAACCCGTGGTATCCTAACATTTTTGCCGCCGGCATTGCCTTTGCACCGCCGGGGCCCATCTCGGTGCCCCACACCACGCCCAACGGCACCAAAATCGCGCCCGCGCCGCCCCGCACGGGCATGATTTCGGGCATCATCGGCCGCATCGTGGCCCTCAATGTCATCGACCTGGTCAAGAAGGGCCGCATGACCCACAGCGAACGCATGACCGAAATGTTCGCCGCGTGCGTGGCCTCGGTGGGCGATTCCCTGTGGGATGGCTCCGCGGTGGTCATCGTGGTGCATCCGGTGGTGCCCGACTTCCGCCGCTACCCCAACGAAGGCGGCCGGGACCTGTTCGTCACCCACATGGAAATGGGCCTGAGCGGCGCGTGGATGAAGTTCCTCATCCACCACACTTTCATGTACAAGTTCAAAGGCCTGCCTGGCTGGCGCATCATTCCCGAATAGCAGGAGGAAAACGATGCCCGCATCCCAACCGCAAACCGCACGCCCCACCCTGGAAATCACCGACCGCGACAAGTTTTGGATGAACTGCAAGCTCTACCAGCTGTGGCGCTTCATCGTGCTCAACCTGAAGATTTTGAAGGCCGTGGACCAGAGCAAGCGGTCGTAACAGTCGGCAAGGAGCGGAAAGCCGGAAGCCGGGAGGCCGGCCCACACAAACGGGGCCGCGCATCACGAAACACCCCGGCTTCCGGCCCGGCCTCAACCGTACTTTCCGGGCACTTCCCCAGCCGTGCCCAGGCCTGCCCCCAACATCATACCGCGCCCTCCGGGCCCCCGTGTGCAATGCGCAAAGCAGCGTTTCCCGCGGGCCCCTATCCCAGCGGCCGGGTCACGCCCACGGTGGTCACGATGTCCAGCGCGGCCAGCTCCCGGAAGAAGGCCTCGGGCTCGATGACCTGCTCCGGCGGGTACACCCCCGCGGGCACTCGGCCCTGGGCCAGCCAAATGGCGGTAATGGCCGGCGCCGCGCCCGTGGGCAGCGCGCCTTTCACCGTCGCGGTGCCCAGGCGGTAGATCACCGTTTGCCCTTCCCGGGTGCCCTTGACCTCGGTGACGATTTCCTTCACCCACTGGGGCGGTTTGCGGCTGGGCGGCGCCAAAAACGCGGTCACCGGCGGCACATAGGGGGCCAGCACCGCCTCCAGCACTTCCCGGGGGCTTACTTCCACGCCCCGGGCCGTGCGCACCGGTTCCTTCTTGTGCAGCCCAAACTCGGCCAGCACCGAGAGCTTTTCCACTGCAGCCCGGCTCAGCCCCCAAAAGTTGATTTTGAAGAACACTTCCCGCACGCCCTTGGCCGCGAACGACAGGGGCAGCGTGGCCACTTCCG
>JALSPJ010000163.1 GCA_026985995.1 Anaerolineales bacterium | reverse complement strand
CGACTTTCCCGGCGGGGGCTACACCGTAGGCTATGCGCACCATCAGGGGGCCCTGTACGCCCTGTGGGGCACGGGCAACATGTATGCCCACACCATCTACCTGCTGCGCATCACCGAAGACGATGCCGGTAACTTCGTCACTTACACCAACCTGGGCGATGTGGAAAGCAACGGCATCCCCGAAGGGGGCTGGGACCTGATTAGCGACGGCGCGCAGTTGTACATCATCTCGCCCTATGCCCTTTACCGGGTGGAACTGGACGCCACGCCCTTGCGCTTCACCCGGGTGTTCGACTTCGACCTGCAGCCCGGTGAGACGGTCAACGCCGGTACCGCGCCCTGGGCCGACCTCAGGGTGGTTTGGGAACCCGCGGGCGGGGTGGTGCGCCAGGGCGCGGTGACGACTTTGACCGTGGTGGTGGACAACGCGGGCCCGCATCCAGCCGAGGGGGTGCGGGTGCAACTGGCCTGGCCCGCGACCGGGTGGCTGCTCCAGGGGGCCACGCCCACCCAGGGCGTTTTCGACCCCGGCACCCGGCAGTGGGATGTGGGGACCTTGGCCCCGGGCCAGCAGGCTCGTCTGGTGCTGCGCGGCGCGGGGCAAACCGCCGGCGCGCGCACTTTCTCTGCGGAAATCATTGCCTCGACCGCGCTGGACCCCGACAGCGCGGCCACCGCGGGGCCCGACACCGACGATTGGGGCGACGGCCTGCCCGACGACGACGAAGCTGTGGTCACCCTCACCGTGGCCCCGGCCTTGCCCCAAACCGGTTTCGCGCCCGGCAGGGTGACGCCCTTGCCCGCGCGGCCGCCGCAACCGGCCTACACGCCCACCCGGCTGACCCTGGAAATCCCCCGGCTGGGGGTGCAGGCCCCCATTTGGGGCGTGCCCGCCGGCCCCCGGGGCTGGGATGTGACCTGGCTGCACGACGCGGTGGGCTGGCTGCACGGCTCCGCGTACCCCACCTGGACGGGCAACACGGTGCTCACCGGCCATGTGTGGAACGCGGACGGCACGCGGGGGGTGTTCTACGGCCTGCCCAAGCTGACCTATGGCGATGTGGTGCGCGTGCGCACGAGCGACACGGTGGTGACTTACCGGGTGGCGGAGCGGGCCTGGCTGGCCCCCGACGCGGTGGAAACGGCCTTCGCCCCCGCGGACGGCGATGTGCTCACCCTGCTGACCTGCGCGGGGTATAGGCCCGAACAGGACGCGTACGCGGGCCGCTGGATGGTGCGCGCGGTGCGGGCCAACGCGCCTTGAACGCGAGCCCGGCCGGTCCCCCGCGGAGCCCTTCCCCCAAAACCAAAGGCGGCGCCCCACCCGGAGCGCCGCCCTGGCGATGCCAGCCCCGCGGCTCAGAGCAATTGCGACAGGGGTGTGTATTCCAGGCCAAAGGCCTCGGCCACCGCGGGGTGCGTGACCTTGCCCTTGTATACATTCACGCCCCAGGCCAGCGCGGGGTCGCTTTTGACGGCTTCCTCGAAGCCCATGTCGGCCAGTTTGAGCGCGTAGGGCAGGGTGGCGTTCGAGAGGCCATAGGTGGAAGTGCGAGGCACCGCGCCCGGCATGTTGGTGACGCCGTAGTGGATGACGCCGTTGACGGTGAACACCGGGTCGCTGTGGGTGGTGGGCCGCATGGTCTCCACGCAGCCGCCCTGGTCGATGGCCACATCGACGATGACCGTGCCGGGCTTCATCAGGTCGATGTGCTCCCGGCGGACGAGTTTGGGCGCCCGCGCGCCGGGGATGAGCACCGCGCCGATGATGAGGTCCGCGATGCGCACCGCGTCGGTGATGTTGCGGGGGTTGGAAGCCAGGGTGGTCAGGTTGCCGTGCAGCACATCGTCCAGGTAGCGCATGCGGTCGGGGTTCTTTTCGATGATGATGACATGCGCGCCCATGCCCAAGGCGATTTTGGCCGCGTTGAAGCCCACGGTGCCGCCGCCAATGATGAGCACATCCGCGGGCCGCACGCCCGGAATGCCGCCCAGCAGCTTGCCCCGGCCGCCGTGGGCCTTTTCCAGGTAGTGCGCGCCCACCTGCACGGCCATGCGCCCGGCCACTTCGCTCATGGGCGTGAGCAGGGGCAGGCGGCCGTCTTCCAGCTCCACGGTTTCGTAGGCGATGGCGGTCACGCCTTTCTTCATCAGCTCGTGGGTCAATTGCTCGTCCGCGGCCAGGTGCAGGTAAGTAAACAGCAGCAGCCCTTCCCGCAAGAAGGGATATTCCTGCGGTCGGGGCTCTTTGACCTTCATAATCATCTCGGCCTGCTGCCACACTTCGGCCGCGGTGGGCAGCACTTCCGCGCCGCTCTGGCGATATTCGTCGTCGGAAAAGCCGCTGCCCTCGCCCGCGCCGGCCTGCACCAGCACCCGGTGGCCGTGATGCACCAGCATCTCCACGCCGCCGGGCGGCAGGGCCACCCGATATTCGTTGTCCTTGATTTCCTTGGGAACGCCGACAATCATGGCTTCTTCCTCCATGGTGAAAAGGGAACCGCGCGGGCCGCGCCCGTCGGTTCACGCGGATGGGATATCGGATACCACACTGTCATCCCCTAAATAAAACACGCCGCGCGTCCGGGCGATGCGCGCCCGTTCGCCCAGCAGGCTGTCGTGCACCTGCGCGTCTTCCACGGTGGAACCGGCCGCCAGGACGCTGTTGCGCACCAGGCTGCCCCGCACCACGGCCTGCGGCCCCAAAGTGACATAGGGCCCCACCACCGCGTTTTCCACCACCGCGTCGGGGTGGATGTACACCGGGGGCACGAGCACCGCGCCCGGCCGCAAGGCCTGGGCCGTGTTGTCCTGGCCGTGTTCCAGCAGATAGCGGTTGAGGGCCAGCACGGTTTCGGGGGTGCCGGCATCCAGCCAGGTGGTCACGGGAACCGGCTGCATCGCCAGGCCGTGCTCGGCAATGAGCAGGTTGATGGCGTCGGCCAGGTAATATTCGCCCTTGGTGCGCAGGTCCCGGGCCAGCTGGGTTTCGATGGCCGCGGCCAAATCCTCCCCCCGGGGGAAGTAGTAGGCCCCGACCACGGCCAACTTGTGCTCGGTGGTGTCGGGTTTTTCCACGATGCGGGTCACCCGGCCCTGGGCGTCGGTGAATACCACGCCGAAGCGTCGCGGGTCGTCGACCTCGCGCACCCACAGCAAGCCGTGTTCGGGCGGCGGCCACAGCCGGCCAAAATCCGCGTCGGTGATGGTGTCGACGAAGAGCACCAGGGTGGGCCCATGGAGATATTCCCGGGCCTGCCACAGCGCGTGGGATTGGCCCAGGAGCTCCCGCTGTTCCACATAGGCCGCCTGCCAATGGGGATGCGCCTGGGCCATGTAGGTCCGAATCTGGTCGCCGAGATACCCCACGATGAAGACGAAACGCACCTGTTGGGGGTCCAGGCCCTGGAAAGCGCGCAGCACATGCCCCAGCACCGTATCGCCGGCCACATAGACCAGGGGTTTGGGCCGGGTCCAGGTGAGGGGGCGCAGGCGTTTGCCCCACCCGGCCATAGGGATGACGATTGTCAATCGTTCGTTCATGCGGGCTCCTTGTCGCACGAGAGGGTGGAAAGCGCACTTTGTGCTCTCATTTTACCATCTTCGCTGCCGCGGCGGGGGTGTCGGTTGGCCTTTTCCCGGGGCCGAGCACTCGGAGAGCATAATTTCTCCCGCTTCTCTGGGTTCCCCGGGCCTCCGTGTGATTTTATAGGTACTTGGAAAAGCCCTGGAACGCTCGCCCAATTCTCATGCAAGCGCCCTGCAAAAAGCGTATAATAAAAATGTCCACACGACCGCTTTTCCAGCACCTCTATCGCAATATGTAGGAGGACAACCATGACCGCCATGTTCCCCACCGGGGTGGACCTGCCCCAAGAGACCCGTGAACGCATGATTACCCTGCTCAATCAGCAACTGGCGGACCTGTTCGACCTGTTCTCGCAAACCAAACAGGCCCACTGGAATGTGAAGGGGCCCGGCTTCTTCGCCTTGCACGAGCTGTTCGACAAGCTGGCCGAGGATTTGCTGGAGGCCATCGACACGGTGGCCGAACGGGTGACCGCGCTGGGCGGCCTGGCCGCGGGCACGGTGCGCATGGCAGCCCAGCATTCGCGGCTGAGCGATTTCCCCCTGGAGCGCACCGAGGGCCAGGCCGTGCTGCAGGCCCTGGCCGAACGCTACGCGGCTGTAGCCAACACCACGCGCGCGGCCATCGATGCCGCAGACGAGGCCGGGGACCAGGGCACCGCGGACCTGTTCACCGAGGTCTCGCGGGCGCTGGACAAAATGCTGTGGTTCCTCGAGGCCCATTTGCAAACAGCATAGCCGCACGCCCCAGGGCTTCTCAATAAAAAATCGCACAGAGGCACGGAGAAACGGGGAAAATGACCCTCTCCGTGCCTCTGTCTCCCTGGGTGAACCATCCAAATCGGCGTTGTGGGGGCCGTTGGCGTGAGAAACAAAAAAGCCGCGCGCCCCATATTGGTTCCCCGCAGGGGCCGAATTTGTGGTATAACAAAAATGCCCTGCTGTGTTCGTGATGCGCGGGAACCGGATTTGGCCCAACCTATCCAAGAGGGGGCCGAAAGTCCCGCTGGACAACGCGATAGGCGTAAGCCAAGGCGGCGTCCACGGGCAGGCCCCCACCTGCGCGGATAGGCGCAAATCCGGGGTCGCACACGGCACGGCGGGGCGTTGTGTTTTCCGCGCGGTTCAGGCCGCGGCCGCGTTCCTTTCCCCCGGCAACCACCCCAAAGCCGCCAGGCTGAGCAGCGCCAGCAGCCCGCCCACCCCAAACGCGCTGGTCAGCCCCCACTGGTCGCCCAACGCGCCCACCGCGGTAACGGCCAGGGGGCGCAACACGAAGCTGAGGGCCAGATACACGCCGTTGGCCGTGGCCCGGGCGTCGGCCGCGTGGTCCTGCACCAGGGCCAGCATGACGGGTTGCGCGGCCAGCGCGGTAAAGCCCAAAGGCAACAGCCACAGCACCCGCCACCCTCCAGGCAAAAAGACGAAGGCCCACAAGAAGAGCACGGCCAGGCCCTGCACCAGGGCGATGGTGCGTTTGCGGCCCAAAAAGTCGCTCAGGGTACCCGAAGTCAGCGCGCCCACCACGCCCGCGGCTTCATACAGGCCAAAGCGCACGCCCGCGGCCTGCAGGGTGTAGCCCTGGTCGTAAAGAAAAGAAGGCAAAAAGGTGTTGAGCGCGCCCACCAGAAAGGCCCGGCCCACGATGAGCACGGCCAGGGGCGGCACCCAACGGCTCAGCCAGCGGCGCAACGCCCGGCCATTCCAGCGGCGATGGCGCGCCACCGGCTGAAGGTGGGCCAGACGCAGCAGCAAGACCCCCGAAGTCAACCAGCCCAGCAGGGCCAGCCGCGGCAACCCCGGCAGCCCCCACCAGCCCACGGCCGCAGTCACCAGCACCGGCCCCACCGCCCGGCCCAGTTCCCCCGCGGCCATGAAGATGCTCATGCCACGGCCCGTGTAGGGTTCCGCCAGACGGGCCACCAGGGCCGGCGCCGGCGCGTGGAACATGGCCACGCTCAGCCCCACGGCCAACAGCAACACCGCCAGCGCAGCATACGACGAGGTCCACCCCAGCAGCGTCATGCCCGTGGCCGTGAGCCCCGGGGCCAGCACCACGAACCAGCGCAGCCACCGGGCCCGGTCGGCCCAAAAGCCGATGACCGGGTTGAGCACCGAGGGCGCCTGGCGAAAGAAAGTCAGGCTGCCGGCCAGGGTCAAGCTCAGGCCCAGTTGTTCCCGCAGCAAAGGCAACAGGGGGGAGAAAAAGGCGGTGAAAGTGTCGTGGACAAAGTGCCCGAGGGCTACGGTGAGCACGGCCCCATAGGGGAACCGTCGTGACGACGAAGCCATGGCGTTGCCTCCCCGGGGTTAAGACGGATCGACCTTGGGCAGCACAATTCCCCTTTGGCCTTGATATTTGCCTTTTTTGTCCGCGTAGGAAACCTCGCACACCTCGTCGGCCTGCAAGAAGACGAGCTGGGCGATGCCCTCGTTGGCGTAAATTTTGGCCGGTAAGGGGGTGGTGTTGGAAATCTCGATGGTGATGTAGCCCTCCCATTCGGGTTCCAGGGGCGTGACATTGACGATGATGCCGCAGCGGGCATAGGTGCTCTTGCCGATGCAAATCACCAGCACATCCCGGGGCACCCGAATGTATTCCACCGACCGGGCCAGCACGAACGAATTGGGCGGAATGACGCACACTTCGCCTTTGAAATCCACCATGGAGCGGGGGTCGAAGGCCTTGGGGTCCACCACGGTGGTGTGCACATTGGTGAAAATCTTGAACTCGTCCGCGACGCGAATGTCGTAGCCGTAGGACGAAAGGCCGTAGGAAATGACCCCCTGCCGCACCTGGCCCTCGACGAAGGGCTCAATCATGCCGTGTTCCCGGGCCATGCGGCGAATCCAGGCGTCGTTTTTCAGGCTCATGGGGCAGCCTCCTGGGCAGGGCTGGGGGGAATTATACCAGGGGGCGTTTTTAGACGGCAGTGGGCCGACGCTGCTATGTGGCTTCAAATCCCCCTCCCCAACCCCTCCCCCTTCGTAAGGGGGAGGGGCTGCGCGCGGCTGTGGCCTCTTCGCTGCGGCTCGTTTTCCCCCTCCCCTATGAGGGGAGGGG
>JALSPJ010000162.1 GCA_026985995.1 Anaerolineales bacterium | reverse complement strand
CCTTCCGGGTGCCGGTGGCCCGCCTGGCCGCGGCCCAGGCCGCGCTCAAGCACCGGCCCGCCGTCCCCGCGGCTGGGGGATGAAGCCGCGGCTGAAAAACAGCGGGGAGCGGTGAGCAGGAAGCGCGCGGTAGGGGCGCACGGCGGTGCGCCCGGCCCGGTAGGGGCGCAGCGTACTACGCCCGGGGCGACCCGGCAGGTTACCATGCCCCCCGTCCCCTATGAGGGGAAGGGGGGCCACGGGGGGAAGGGGTTCACAAGCCAGCACAGTAGGGGCGACCCGGCAGGTCGCCCGGCCTTTTGGAGTGCGGCGGCCCGACGCCGCTTTCCTTTCACCGTGCCCCGGGACGGTCAGGCCCCGGAGCCAGGGCTCCGGGAATCAAAGCGACCCGAGCGTGCCGCTGTCCAAAAAGCGCGGCCCCCGCTAACTTCCAACCTCCAACCACCAACCACCAACCTCCAACCACCACCCTAACTTAGGGCCAGGCGATAGCCCGCTTCCTGGCGCGGCTATGGCTCGCGCAGCCGGGGCGTCGGTAGCATCTCCCACGATTGCCCGCCGTTGGCCGTGCGCACGAGGCGTATTTCCTGGCCGTTGTCGGCCAGGGCCCAGCCCGTGCCGTTGGGCAGCCAGGAAAACGCCCTGGCTTGCCAGGCCACGGTTTTGACCTGCTGCCAGCTGCGCCCACCGTCGTGGGTGGCGAAAATCAGGGTGCCGCCTTCGTCGCTGGGCTGCACGGCCAGGTAGCCCTCTTGGGGGTCGACGAAGGACAGTTGAGCCTCAGCCGCCGGCGGGGCGTCCACCGCCACGGTTTCGGCCACCTGGTCCTTTTCCACCCGCACCACAAAGAGGCGCTCGCCCTCCGCGGTCGGGTCGTAACAGCGCGCCAGAAAGGCCCCCTGCCCCGCGGCCCACAGGTGCGGGTCTTGCGTTCTGCAAAAGGCATTGTCGGGCGACAAGCCCGGCGGCACCAGCTCGCGCCCTTGCCAGCTGCGCCCGCCGTCGGGGGTGACCGCCCATACTGCCGCGGAAATGGGGCCGATTTCCTTGGTGACCCAGCCGTAGCGCCCGTCGGGCGCGAAGGCCATGCCGGTGTTGCCCATGAGCATCAGGTCCGTCGCGGCCTCGCTGTACGGGTCGGCCAGGCGCTCCCAGGAGCGTCCGCCGTCTTGGGTGTGGACCAGATAGGTGTATTGGTGGCTCATCCCGGCATCCAACAGCACCAGCAGCCAGGCCTGTTGCGCATCGAGCACGGCCCAAAAGCCCGGGGTGAACCAGGGCATGGCGTCTTCGGGCGCGGGCAGCGTGGCCCATTGCCAGGTGCGCCCCCGGTCGTGGGTCACCCACACCCCATGGGGAACTTCCGTCGCGGCTTCGGGGGGCAGGAAGCCATACGCCACCCAGGCGGTGTCCGCATCCCAAAACGCGACCTGGGGGGTGGGTTCCCAATCGCTGGGGGGCAAGCGGGGCGGGGTGACTTCCTGCCAGGTTTGACCGCCGTCGTCGGTGATGAGAATGCGGGCGACCGCGGTATCGGGCGACACGCCGGTGGCCCAGCCGCGGCGTTCGTCAACCATGTGCAGGGTGAAGAGGGCCACCTGGCCGGGTTCCAGGGGTTCGGGCGCGTACCAGGCGGAAGGGAGGTCCGGCGCAGGCGCGGCAGATGGTGGGGTAGGACTGGATGTTGGGCTGGGTTGGGGCGCGGTGGTTGCCGCGGCCGGCATCGGCGTGGCGTGGGGCGTTGGCGACGCCGCGGCCGTCGTCGGGTTTGCGGCCGTCGGAGGTGCCTGGGCGGCGGGGGTAGGTTGCCTGGTGCGCTGCACCCACGGGGTCAGCAGGCCCCAACAGGCCAGGCCAACCAGGCTCAACAGACCGGCGCTCAAAAGAAGTTTCCAACGCGGGTTCATGTTTTCGTCTCCGCGGGTAGGGCCTTGGCAGGCCCAAACGGGGCGCCCGATGACCAGGGCCATCCGGGCGACAGGACTTGGGCCCCAGCCCGGCAAGGCCTGCACCGCGGGCTACCGCAGGGGACGGTTCCCCTGGGGCCGGATGCAGCGGCAGCCCTGGGTGCGCTTGCGGAAGCAACCATGGTCGGAATGGGGGCCCTGATGCCAGGGATGTGGCTCCTGCGGTGCATGGTCAGCGCCCGTTCAGCCGCACTTCAACGCGGCCGTGGTCGTGGCCCATGGCCATGCATTGGGTTTCCACCACCGGGTAGGTTTTGCCCGTGGCCCACTGCACCGCAGTTTGGATGGACCCCACCAGCAGGTGCCCCACCGGGTGGTCTGCGGCGCGGCCCTGGCACATGGCGCACGGGTGGAAGCAATAGGCGATGGCCTCTTCGTCTTCTTCAATCCAAAATTCGGTCTCG
>JALSPJ010000161.1 GCA_026985995.1 Anaerolineales bacterium | reverse complement strand
AGCCCCTGCTGCTCGGCCCAGGCGCGTGCGGTTGGGGCCCAGGCCTGGACCTCGGGCGCGGCTTCCGGGGGCTGCACGATGACCAGCGCGGGGGCCGCGCGCGTGGCCGTCGCGGTTTGGGTTGGCGCCGCGGTGCGCAGCGGCGAGGGCGGGGCGGTCAAGGCCGCGGGGGTGGGCAGCGCGGTCGGGCCGGTTCCCCCGGCCGCGGCAGCGCAGCCGGCCAGAAGCACCGCCACCAGCCACGCCCAGCGCGCGCTACGGGTAAATGTCGTCCAAAACCGGCTCATAGAAACAGCGGCAGCCGTTGGGGTTGGAGCAGTCTTCCACCGGCAGCGCGGGGGCCTGGTCCGGCGGGTAGGTTCCCTCGTAGGCCCGGCAGGCCGGGCAGGCATCTTCGGCCACGATGACCCGCACGGCAATCACCGCGGGGTCGCGGCGCATGAAGGCCAACGCCTCTTGGGGGGAAACGGTGGGGGGTAAGGGCTTCATGATGACGCCTCCGTGGAAGAAGGGGAAGCCGCGCGGCGAAAGGCCGCGATGCGTTGTTGGGCTAAGGCGATGTAAGGGGCCGCGACCTCGAAGCCCACGAAGCGCCGCCCGGCCCGCAACGCGGCCAGCGCGGTTTGGCCGCTGCCCATGAAGGGGTCGAGCACCACTTCGTCGGCGAAGGTGTACAGCTGAATGCAGCGGTAGGGCAACTCTTCGGGGAAGGGCGCGGGGTGGCCAATGCGCCGCGCCGACGCGGCCGGAAAGCGCCACACGCTTTTGGTGAAGGTCAAAAACTCCTGCCGCGAGATGGTGGCCGGCCGGCCATGGGGGTTGGCGCGGCGAAAGGTCCCCTTGCTGAAGACCAAAATATATTCGTGCACATCCCGCAAGGTGGGGTTGGTGGGCGATTTCCAGCTGCCCCAGGCGGTAGAAACGCCAGCGCTGGCGTCTTTGTCCCAGATGATTTCGCCCCGCATGAGGAAGCCCAGCTCCTGCATATCGTGCACGATGTAGGCGTGCAGGGGCACATAGGGCTTGCGGCCCAGGTTGGCGATGTTGATGCACGCGCGGCCGCCGGGCACCAGCACCCGGTAGACCTCGGCCCACACCCGACGCAAAAAGGCCCGATATTCGGTCAGGGTGAGGTTTTCGTCGTATTCTTTGCCCACATTGTAAGGCGGCGAAGTGACCATGAGGTGCACGCTGGCGTCGGGCAGCGCGCGCATGTCTTCGGCAGATTGGTGCAAAATCGCGTTGGTGAGTTGGGGCGGCAGGGGGTTTTCGTGGTAAGGCACTCGCGGGTCGGCCTGGGGCACATCGGCATAAAGGCGCGAAGCGTAAAAAGGCCGGGCGTCGTGGGCTTCGCGTCCGGCCACGCCAAAGGCGCTGGTGCGGGTGCGCTTGCGGCGTTTGCTCATCTTACCCGTTCAGGCCGGCGATTTGCCGCAGCGTTTTGAGCACGATGAGGGCCAGCCGCAGCCCTTGACGGGCATCCAAGGGGGAACCGCGCTCCGGGTCGGCCGCGGCCTGCTGCCAGAGCAAATGCCCGGCCCAGGCGCCCAAAGCCGCGCCCAGCAGCGCGCCCACCAGCACGGCCCAACGGTGTTGCGCCGCCGACGCCGGCACGGGCGTTGAAACAGGGGTTTGCGCCATGGAACCACCCTCACGGAGAAAATGCCCAAGCCCTCAAGGGGATATACAGTATACCATGGCCCCGCGGACGGTTCCCCCAGGCGCGCCCCAGGCCCCAGGGCTTGGTCAAGTACCCATAAAATCACACGGAGCCACGGGGAACACAGAGAAGCGAGAGAAATTATGCTCTCCGCGTTCTCTGCGTCTCCGTGTGAAATTTAAATTCAGCGTTGTTGATGCTGTCGGTGTTAGAAAAAGAAAAAGCCCTGCCCCAGGCCCGGCCCGACCGGGCCGCGCCGCAGCCGTCGGTTCCCCCAAACCCACCCACGCCAGCCGGGGCCCACGGCCTGGGCTGACGCTCTCTTGACGGCGGCGGGCTATGCTGTAAGCCAGGCGTGCCCAATGGCCGGCGCGCCGTGACCCCAAAGGAGGTGTTGACATGTTGCCTCAGCTCACATTTTGGCAGCGAATGGTGCAGGCCAGCGTGGTGGGCCTCCTGCTGGCTCTGGTCGCCGCGGTCGCGCCTTCGCCCGCCCGGGCCAATGTGGCCCCGCCCGAAACCGCGGCCGGCGCCGCGCCGGCCCCCCAAGGCGCCACGCAAGTGCGCATGACCGAGGAGCGCATCACCCTGACCCTCAACGCCGAAGGCACCGAAGCCCAGGTCACCGGCACTTACATCCTCTTCAACCCCGGCACCGAGGCCGAAACCCTCATGGTGCGCTTTCCCCTCTCATACCTGACCGACGAAGGCATG
>JALSPJ010000160.1 GCA_026985995.1 Anaerolineales bacterium | reverse complement strand
GCCAGCAACCCGGCCACGATGAGACCCACGCCAAAGGCCAACCCGCGCCACATGGCCCGCCGCGCCGCGGTCGTGCTGTCGGTTCCCATAACACCCCTCACGGAACGAGAATGCGCAGCAGGTCGCCAAAAGTCTGCACTGTGGAAAGACGGGCCAGGGTCCCGGTGAAGAGCAGCACGCCCAGCAGGATGAGCACCACGCCCATGGCGATTTCCACATAATGGGTGACTTTGCGATAGCGGGTGAGCAGGGTGGTCACCCAATCGACGCTGAGCGCGGCCAGCAGGAAGGGAATGGCCAGACCCGCGGAATAGGCCGTGAGCAGGTACGCGCCGGTCCAGGTAGAGCCGCCCTGCAGGCTGTAGGTGAGAATGGCGCCCAGCACCGGGCCCACGCACGGGGACCAGCCCGCGGAGAAGAACACGCCCAGCAGGAACGAGGCCAGATAGCCGCCCTTGTCAAGCACTTCGTCGGCTTCGTAGCGAATGTCGTAGGCCAGGAAGGGAATGCGCACCAGGCCGGTCATGTGCAGGCCGAAAAGCACCACCACGATGCCGCCAATGCGGGCCAGGTAGAAGCGATAGTTGAACAGCAGCTGCCCCAAGGCCGAGGTGGCCAGGCCCAAGGCGATGAACACCGCGCTAAAGCCCAAAATGAAGGCCACGCCGTGGGTGAACGCGTGCCAGCGCGCGGCGCGACTGCTGGCTTGCGCCTCGGCCTGCTGAAAGCCCAAAGAACGCCCGGTCAGGTAGCTGACATAGGCCGGCACTAAGGGCAACACACAAGGCGAGATGAACGAACCCAAGCCCGCCGCGAACGCGGCCACCAGGCCAACGGTTGGAGTGGCCATAATTCAACCTCCGTCAAAGACGCTTACGCTTCGATAACTTCCACCATGGTCCCGCCCGGCATCCCCACGGTTTTGTCGCCGGGGTCATAGGCTACCACCGGTTGGCTCCAGCGGAAGACCCATAGGGCATCCTCGGGCCGCAGGTTCACACAGCCGTGGGACATGGGCACGCCGAAGTTGTTGTGCCAAAAAGTGCTGTGCAGGGCGATGCCCTCGCCCACGAACAGCATGGTCCAGCCAATGCCGGGCAGGTCGTAGCCGCCGCCGGTGGTGCCGCCGCTCATGTGTACCGACACCAGCTTGCGCCAAATGGGACTGGCCCCTACCGGCGTGGCCCACTCATCGGTCGGGTTGCCGAAGGCGTCGTACTTGGCGCCCGTGGACACCCGGCAAAAATACACCTCGGTTTTGCCTTCATAGCACGCCACCGTCTGATAAGTGACATCCACGACGATGCGCTTGTCTTCGACCTCGGGCGAGATGGGCGCAATGTCGTCGGGGGTGAGGGGCCGAAAAGCCTCGCCCAGGGCCCAGAAAGTATCGCCATACGAGCCATAGCGCTCGGTCACATGGTACCAGACCCGCCCCTGGTCGTCGGTTTTGATGCCGTCAACCCACATAATTTGGCTGTAATACAGCCGCGGATAGGCCGTATCCTTGAGCCAGGGCGAGCGCGGGGGCGGGTTATCCTGGTAAATATCCACATAAGGCACGGTGACCTCGGCCCAGAAGCCCGGCTGCGAACCATAAGTGGGCAGCTCGGTCAGGGGCTGGTTGGGCATATTGCGCACCGGCTGTAGATACGGGGCCCACACATACCCCCGGCCAATGTCGACGAAGCGCTGACTGATACGATAAGGATGATAGCCCACCACCTCCCGCAGCCAGGGTACCACCGCGTCCTCGAAGAGGTAATCCACGGGCGAAGTGGTGGCGTCGGGCCGGGGGTAGACCTCGATGCGGCCATGGGTGGCGTTGCGGCCCAAATATTCCGCCTGGGGGAACGCGACCTGAGGCCGCAGCCGTTGCCAGGGGGCCAAAAGCCACGCCCCCGCGGCCGTCAGGCTCAGTTTGAGGAAATCCCTCCGGCTGAGGCGCGGCCGCGTCATGGTCTTCCTCCTCGGGAGTTCGTCCCGCGGCCCCGTTTTTTACCCCGCTTGGGGGGCGCGGCAAAGCCAAACTGACGCAAAAAGGCCGGGTCGTTGCGCCAGTTCTTGCGCACCTTGACCCGCAGGTCCAGATACACCCGCCGGCCGCTCATAGCCTCGATGGCCTGCCGCGCGGTAATGCCGATTTGCTTGAGCATAGCGCCCTTGCGACCGATGACGATGCCCTTTTGCGATTCCCGCTCCACAAACAGCGTAGCCGCGATGTACGCCGCGCCGCTTTCCCGCTCTTTGTACTCGTCGATGCGCACCGCGATGCTGTGGGGCACTTCATCCCGCAGATGCAGCAGCGCGGCCTCGCGAATCAGGTCCGCGGCAATGTCCCGCTCATACAGGTCCGTCACCTGGTCGGGGTCGTAAAACGGCGGGCCGGGGGGCAAATGCTCGAACAGCAGGTCCAGCAGCGCGGGCAGGTTCTCCCCCGTCAGGGCCGAAATCCACAGCCGTTGGGCTTGGGGCTGCAGCGCGGCATACAGCGCCTCTCGGGCCGGGCGTTGGTCCCCGGGAACCAGGTCGGCCTTGTTGAGGGCCAACACCACAGGCTTGGGCGGCTCCAACGCCCGCAAATGGCGCGCCACCATTTCGTCCTCCGCGTGAGGCGGCCGCGAGGCATCGACCAGGAACAGCACCACATCCGCGTCGTCTAAGGCCTGGCGGGCCTCGTCGTTGAGGGCCTGGCCCAGCTTGTGCTGAGGCTTGTGGATGCCGGGGGTGTCGATGAAAATCATCTGCCCGCGGTCCGTGGTCAAAATGCCCAGCTGCCGCTTGCGGGTGGTTTGCGGCTTGGGCGACACCGCGGCGATTTTCTGACCCACCAGCGCGTTGATGAGGGTCGATTTGCCCACATTGGGCCGCCCGGCCACGGCCACAAAGCCGGCGCGAAAGGAACCGCCTTCCATCGTCATAGGCCTATCTCCGAATACCTGTAATTGTACCAGCCAATGTAAAAGGAAAAGTGAGAAGCCAAAGGGCACTTTTGCTGATATGAGGAGCCCCCGGAGGCCCAGAGACCCAACAGGAAATCCTTGGCCTCTGGGCTCCCCATCTCACCGTGTGATGTTGCTAAGGTGTGGAAAAGCCCGCCCCGCGGGTGCGGCGACCGTAGAGCCCGTGGGCCAAAAGGGCCATGAGCACACCCACCACCAGCAGCCACGGCGGGCGCAAGGCCGCGCCCGACAGCACCCCGGCGAGCAAGAAATAGCCATGGAACGCGGCCGCGACCTGGCCCGGCCAGGGGTCGCGGGCCGGCTGCCTGCGTTCCCAAAACCGGGACCGCACGGCCCCCAGCAGGGCCAGGCCCAACACCAACGCCACGGCCTCATTGGCCACCCCCAGGGGATGCAGGCCGAAGACCAGCAGCGCGTTGGTGCCCAGCACCACCAGCACGCCCAGGGCCAGCGCGGCCCACGGCGCGAGCCAGCCCCGCCATCCCGGGCCGTCGAGGGTTTCCAAAGCCAGGGTGAAACCGGCCACGACCCAAAACCAGGCCCAAAAGTTGGCCCACGGCACACCGAAGAATTGAAAGTCGAAACCCTGGCCCCAATCCCAAAAGCCTAAGCGAATGGCGATGGCATCCATGGCCAGATCGATGTTGAGGGCCAGCAGGCCGTTGAGCACAGCCCGCTGCCAGGGGGCCAGGTTCAGGTTCCGGGTGTAGGCCCGCACACCGTCGACGATGACGCCCCAGCCCACGCCGATGGCCAGCGGCACCTCGGGGGTCACCATGACCCAAAAGCGGCCATAGTGGTAGGCATCCAGCTGGGCGATGGTCGCGGCTTCGAGGAGCACGCCGTAGAGCACGCCCACCAGCAGGCGAAGCACGGCCGGCGCGCGGCCGTTGCGCCAGGCCCGGCGCAAGGCCAGGGCCAACAGCGCGTACATCAACCCCTCGAAGGCCGTGGCATACAGCGAAGGCATGGGGCACCTCCCGAGGCAAATCGCCGCGGCCCCGTGGCCGGGCCGCGCGGGCCAGGGAATTATACTCGCGGGTGGGGGGAAGGCGTGTGTGTCGCCGCAACCCCACGCGTCCCTTTATGGATTTTGTGGTATAATATAATTCAGCCCTGGCAGCCAACCTTCCATCCTCCGCGAAGGAGGTTGATAAATGGCCCAATTACAACCCGCGCGCACATTGCCCGAAGCCTATCGTAACTGCGACCCCATGCGCCCCCTTCAAGGTGAGTGGCTACGGGCTTTTTATGTGGAACGCCCTCCGGACAGCCGCGCCGACCGCGTGCTGGACGAGCTCCGGATGGACGCTTCGGAAGACGACAAAACCCTCTTTTCCGGTCAGCAGGGGGCTGGCGAAAGCACCGAGCTCTACCGCCTTGAACAGATGCTGCAAGCTGATGAGCATCTCACTATCTTTTTCAGCGCAGACCAGGCGCTCAATTTGGGCGATCTCCACTACACGGACCTTTTGGTGCTGCTGGGTCTGGAAGTGTACCAGGTTGGCCGCCGCCAGGGTATATCGGCTTCGGATCGCAAGGCCCAGGACCTCCTCTTTTGGTATCGGGAGCGCGTGCTGGAGCAGGATGAAGCCGAGCGACTGCAAAGCGAAGTAGGCGCCGAGATCAACCTGGGTCTCATACGGTTGGCTGCGCGATTGGCGCAGGATGCGCCTTTTCGCGAGACCGTCCGCGCCAGAGCCGAAGCCGGGCTTTCCGATTTGCTCGTTCGCTTGAATGATCTGCTGCAAGAGATACGTAACCGCGCCGGACGCCGCATTCTGGTCATTGTCGATGGTCTAGATAAGGTCTATGACTTACGGCAGGCCGCCAGCCTTTTCCTGTACGGTGCCAATGCGCTTCTGGCCCCAGCATGTCGCGTCATCTATACGGTGCCTTTTCCTTTGTTTTACAGCCCAGATTTCCAACAAGTGCGGCAACAATTTCATCGCCAATTTCTGCTGCCCAATATCAAAACCCACACGCGCCAGGGAGAGCCCTATCCGGCGGGCCGTAACATGCTCAAAGAGGTTGTACTGCGTCGCATCCATCATGACCTGATTACCGAAAAAGCCCTGGATGCCCTGGTGGAAGCTTCGGGCGGCCTTTTGCGGGAACTGATGCGCCTGGCGCGTTATAGCATCCTGGCGGTGCGGCGCCGCAATGGGAACCGTATTCTGCCGCAAGACATTCTGCAGGCCCGGCGAGAGGTTCGCAATACCTTTCGCCGCATCCTCCATGAGGAGGACTATGCTGCCCTCTGGCAGGTGTATAACACCAAGCGCATTAACGCCCTGGAACCGGACCTCGCGGACCGGCTGCTGCATAACTTAAGCGTGTTGGAGTACAACGGCGACACCTGGTGGGATGTACACCCCGCGGTTCGCGATTTGCTGCATGAAGCCCGGGAAGAGCAAGGGTAAATCATGGGCGACACGCGCGTTCCTTCGGATGCACTGGCTGCTCTCGTGACGGCGCTGGAGCTCAACCAGGGCGCCGCAGTGTTCTTCGCGGTAACCCCACCGGGCGAAGCACGGGCCTACTGGATGCGTCGTTTACGCGAAGCGCTGCCACATCGCTCTGTGATGGAAGTCGTGGTTTCCCCCCAACAGCCATTGCTTCTGGAAGAGCTCAAGGCTCGCCTATCAGCTCTGCCTATCCGAGAAGCCCCCCCGGTGCTCTTCATCGATACCCGTGGCCTGGAATGGGCTGAAGTGGATGCCTCGGGATTGTCCGCCCTGGACGACGAGGCCGCCCAGGCCCGCCGCGTGCTCCAGGCACTCAATCTACAACGGGAAGCCCTGGCGAAGCTGGAGATGCCCATCGTTTTTTGGGTCACCCCCGAGGCTTTGCGGGCCTTTTCCCGCTGGGCCGCGGACTTGTTTGCCGTCAACAGCGGCGTATTTGAACTCGCGCGCTTCATACCGCACCTTCAGCCGTCGGATTGGAACCAAACATGGAGGGAGGGAGTCGGATTACCCTGGTTGGAAAGCGAAGAAGAACGCCGCTTGCGAAACCTGCCCGAGGAAGAAATTTGGGGGCGCATCCGGCTTACCGAGGACCAATTGGAGCGGGAAAGCCGCAAACCCGCACCGCATCGTCCCCTTCTGGCCGCGCTTCACCTGGAACTGGCGCGCCTTTACCGCCATATCGGGCAGCCGGCGTCGGCGCTGCTACATTTAGAGCGGGCCCGTCAGTTGTACCAGACATTGGCCTGGGAACAACCCCAGGCCGCGTTACCCTTGTTGGCGACGACTCTGGAGATGTGGGCCGCGCTACTCTTCGACCAGGGCCATGTAGAAGAGGCGTTGCAAACGATACGGGAAAGCATAGACATTCGCCGCAAGCTGGCCGCTCAAAACCCCCAGGCTTTCCGGCCCGACCTGGCCAGGAGCCTCCTGGGCCTTAGCACCATCCTTGCCGATCTGGGCCGGCGGGAGGAGGCCCTCCAGGCCTCTCAGGAGGCCGTGGATATCTATCGCCAGCTGGCCCAACAAAACCCCCAGGCCTTCCGCTATGACCTGGGTATGAGCCTTATCAACTTGGCCAACCTCACCCTCTACTTGCCCCCACACCTACGCCAACGGGCCCTGGCCGACGCCCTCCAGGCTGCCCGAAGCATCCGAGACGCCGACGCCCGCGCCGACGCCTTGGCCGCCCTGGCCCCCCACCTGCCCCCAGACTTGCGCCAACAGGCCCTGGCCGAGGCCCTCCAGGCAGCCCAAAGCATTGAAAGCGACTATGCCCGTGCCGACGCCTTGGCCGCCCTGGCCCCCCACCTGCCCCCAGACTTGCGCCAACAGGCCCTGACCGAGGCCTTCCAGGCAGCCCAAAGCATTGAAAGCGGCTATGCCCGTGCCGATGCCTTGGCCGCCCTGGCCCCTCACCTGCCCCCACACCTACGCCCACAGGCCCTGGCCGCGGCCCTCCAGGCTGCCCGAAGCATCGAGAGCGACTACGCCCGCGCCGATGCCCTGGCCGCCCTGGCCCCGCACCTACCTCCACACCTGCTCCCCGAGGCCCTCCAGACCGCCCAAAGCATTGAGAGCGACTACGCCCGCGCCGATGCCCTGGCCGCCCTGGCCCCACACCTACCTCCACACCTGCTCCCCGCGGCCCTCCAGACCGCCCAAAGCATCGAGAGTGACTACGCCCGTGCCGATGCCCTGGCTGCCCTGGCCCCCCATTTGCCCCCCCACCTACTCCTCGAGGCCCTCCAGGTTGCCCGAAGCATCCGAGACGCTGACGCCCGCGCCGATGCCCTGGCTGCCCTGGCCCCCCATTTGCCTCCCCACCTGCTCCCCGAGGCCCTCCAGGCTGCCCGAAGCATCCGAGACGCTGACGCCCGCGCCAAGGCCTTGGCCGCCCTGGCCCCCCATTTGCCTCCCCACCTGCTCCCCGAGGGCCTCCAAGTCATAAAAAGGCCGTAGCCTTGTACCACTGCCTGGTCGCCCAAAACCCCCAGGTTTTCCGGCCCGACCTGGCCAGAAGCCTCAACAAGCTGCGTAATACCCTTGCTGACCTGGGACGCGATGAGGAAACTCAGCGACTTATAAATCAGGTCGCAGATATTGGCCAGGAATTACATTAAACCTACCAGCGCACGACCAATCTGCCCCCCACGCGCCGCGCGGGTGCGGCCCGGCGGGAACGGCCGCGCGGTTATGCTTCGTCCGCGGCGGATTGGCGGGCCTGGGCCAGGCGCTCCCGCAGCCAGGCGCGCACCTGGTCGCCGTCGTGCATCTCCAGCGCAGCCTGGGCCCAGGTTTGGGCCTGCTCCAAAGTCACCGCGCGCAGGGCGGCTTTGACCTGGGGCACCATGGGCGGGTTGACGCTCAGTTCGTCCACCCCCAGGCCTACCAGCAGCACCGCGGCCGCGGGGTCACCGGCCAGCTCACCGCACACCCCCACAGGAATGCCGGCCCCGCGCGCGGCTTCCACCGTGCGGGCGATGAGCCGCAGCACCGCGGGATGCCACGCATCGGCCAGTTTGGCCACCCGGGGGTTGGTGCGGTCCGCGGCCAGGGTGTATTGGCTCAGGTCGTTGGTGCCCAGGCTGAAGAAGGCCACCTCAGAGGCCAGCTTCTCGGCCAACAGCGCGGCCGCGGGGATTTCCACCATGATGCCGAAGGGCACCTGCGGGTCGAAAGGCACCCCGCGCACCCGCAGCTCTTCCTGGGCCTGCTGCCACAGGGCTTTGGCCGCGCGCACTTCTTCCAGGGTGGCCACCATGGGCAGCATGACCCACACCGCCCGGTCCACCGCGGCCCGCAAAATGGCCCGGGCCTGGGTGAGGAACAGGTCGGGCCGGTCCAGGGCCATGCGCACCCCGCGCCAACCCAGGAAGGGGTTGGGCTCGGGTTCCTCTTGCAAATAGGGCACGGCTTTGTCGCCGCCAATGTCCGCGGTGCGAATGACCAGGGGGCGGTCTTGCAACACATCGGCCACCGCGCGATAAATGCGATATTGCTCTTCTTCGTCGGGCGGGGTGTCGCGGTTGACGAAGAGGAATTCGGTGCGCATGAGCCCCACGCCCTCCGCGCCCAAGGCCACGGCCCGCCGTGCGTCGTCGGGGGTGACGATGTTGGCCCACACGGGCACCCGGTAGCCGTCGCGCGTGCAAGCCAGCCTCAAATCAGGGCGCTGCGTGGCCCGGCGTTCGGCCTGACGACCCCGCAAACGGGCCACCACCTCATCGGGCGGTTCCACCCACAACAGGCCCTGGTCTCCGTCCAGCGCCAGGGGCGTGCCGGGGGCAATTTGCTGCACCTGGGGGCCCAACCCCACCACCGCGGGAATGCCCAAGGAGCGGGCCAAAATGGCCACATGGGAAGTCGCGCCGCCCCGGGCCGTGGCAATGCCCAGGATGCGTTCGGGGTCCAGTTGCGCGGTATCGGAAGGCGTGAGGTCGTCGGCCACCAGGATGCCGGGGGTGGGGCCCTGCAAAGTCGCGGGGGCCTGGCCCAGCAGCAGGCGCAACACCCGGCGTTGCACATCGCGCAAGTCGATGACCCGGGCCTGCATGTAGGGGTCGTCCAAGGCCTGATAAGTGGCGATGAGTTCGTCGAGCACCTGCTTCCAGGCCCAGGCCGCGCTGCGGCCCTGCCAGACGAGGGCCCGGGCCCGCCGTCGCAAGTCGGGGTCGGCCAGGAAGAGCGCGTGGGCCTCGAATATGGCGGCCTCGTCCTGCCCGGCGCGGGCTGCAGTGCGGGCCTGCAGGCTGCGCACCTCGGCTTCGGCCTGGGCCAGGGCCGCTTCCAGGCGCTGCCATTCTGCCTCGGGCGGGTTTTGGCTGTTTTTGGGAACCGACGGCAGGCCGGGGTCGAGGCGCACCGCGGGGCCCACGGCCGCGCCCGGCGACGCGGCGATGCCGCGCCAGGGTTCCCCGGGGGAAGGGGCCTGGACGGTCGGTTCGGGCTGGGGCCCGGGGGTCGCGGGTTCGGCCTCGCCAAAGCCCGTTTCCACCAGCGCGCGCAGGGCCTGCACGGCCTCTTCGGCATCGGGGCCCTGGGCGGCCAGCGCAATCTCGTGTCCGCCCCGCACGCCAATGCTGGTCACCTGGCCGATGCTTTTGGCGTTGACCCAGGGGCTCTCGCGGGTGAGGTTCCGCACCCGAATGTGGGCCTGAAAGCGGCTGGCCGTGCGCACGAATTGGGCTGCAGGGCGGGCGTGCAGACCCAAGGGATTACGCACCGGTACCCGGGCCTGGGCCGTGGGCGCGGGTAAGGGGCCCGTGTCGGGCACGGTCTGCGGTTCGCCGCTCTCGATTTGGGCCTGCTTGACCTGCAACGCGGCCCGGGCTTCTTCCAGCACCTGCTGCACGCTGGCGCCGGTGGCCGCCTGCGCGGCCGCGGCCAACGCGCCTTCCACAAAAGGCGCATCGCTCAAGAATACATGGACCCGCTGCTCGGGCTTCAGGAATTCCAGCGCC
>JALSPJ010000159.1 GCA_026985995.1 Anaerolineales bacterium | reverse complement strand
GAGCATGGCCAGCGCGGTGTTGGCGTCGTTGCCCAAGAAACGCACCACCACCTTTTGGAAGAAGGGCTTACCCTCGTCGCGGCGAAAATAATAAGGGTTGGGCTCCAGCACCAGGCGTTCGCCGGGGCGCCATTCCGCCACCCGGTAAGGGCCCCAGGCCAGGGGGCGGCGGTTGGCGTTTTCGTCCTGCAGCAGGGCCGCGGCGTCCAGGTTCCCCCAGGCGTGGCGGGGCAAGGGAGGCCAAAAACGCAGAAAGTAAGTGGGCTCCATGTAGCCCGGCAGGCCCACCCATTCCACCGTGCGCTCGTCCACGGCCCGATACGCCGCGGTGCGGTCCGTGTACCACTTGAGCACCGGCGTCGCGGGGTCGGCGGCCAGTTCAAAAGCAAAGACCGAATCGTCCGCGGTGACCGGCGTGCCATCTTCCCAGGTGAGGTCGGCGCGCAGGCGAAAAGTCACCGTCAGCTGGTCCAGCGTGGCCTCGGTGGCGTCTTCGGGCAGGGTTTGGGCGCATTCCTGGCGCAAACACCCACTGGGTCGGTAGCGCACCCCGGGCTGCAGCACCGTCACCCGGCCGTCGGCGTCGACGATGGGCTGGCCCAACCCCACGGTCACCGGTGTGAGGCGCGCGCCGCCGTTGTCTAAGGTGGGCAGGGTTTCCAGGGCCACGGCGCGGTAGCCGTAGGCGTAGGCGTCGATGGGGCCGTCGTAGAGGGCCTGGAGCACGGTGCGGCCCACCAGGTTTAGGCCCGGCGAAAAAAGGTAGAGGGAACCCGGCTCGGGGCCCATGCACACCTGCAACACCGGCGGGGGCGTGGGCGACGGCGTGGGGGTCACGAGGCGCACCTCGGGCGTACTGGGCGCGGTGACCACCACCGTTTGCACCACCGTAGTGGGCGCGGTGCAGGCCACAAGCAGCAAGGCCAACACGCTCGCGAAGAAGAGCAACGACCGGGGCCCTCGCCAACGCCTCTTCATTTCGCGCCTCCGTGGGGTTGGGGAACCAAACCATACGGCCCCGCCGCGCGGGGCCGTCATTCTACCATGCGTTACGGGCGGTGCGTGGGGGCCAGATGGCCCACCCCAGGCATCAATAATAGGGCGCGCCCGTGACCGCGCGCAGTTTTTCCAGCCGGTGGAAGGCGATGACCTCGCGCACCGTGCCCGTCTTCCCCCGCACCACCAGGCTGTGGGTGCGAATGCGTTGGCCCAAATACTGCACGCCGTCCAGCAATTCCCCTCGGGTGATGCCCGTGGCCGCGAAGAACACATCGTCCGAAGCCACCAAATCGTCCATGGTAATGACCTTGTCGAAGTCGTAGCCCATTTCGCGGCCCCGGCGCAGTTCGTCCTCATTGCGGGCGTAGAGCTTGCCCTGAATTTCGCCGCCCATGGCCCGCAGCGCGCAGGCGGCAATCACGCCTTCGGGGGTGCCGCCAATGCCCATGAGCACATCGATGCCCGAGCCGGGCCAGGCGGTCATCAGCGCGCCGGCCACATCACCATCGGGAATGAGGCGAATGCGCGCGCCTAAGCGGCGCACCTCGGCGATGAGCTCCGCATGGCGGGGGCGGTCCAAAATCACCACCGTCACATCCCGCACATCCTTGCCCTTGGCCCGGGCAATGCGCTGCAAATTGACCTCCACCGGCGCTTCGATGTCGATGACGCCCTTGGCCTCGGGCCCGACCGCGATTTTGTTCATATACACGAAGGGCCCGGGGTCGAACATGGTGCCCCGGGGCGCGACTGCGATGGTGGCAATAGAGTTGGGTTGGCCATTGGCCAGGGGGCGGGTGCCGTCGATGGGGTCCACGGCCAGGTCCACCTGGGGCGGCTTGCCGGTGCCTACCCGCTCGCCGTTGTAGAGCATGGGCGCTTCGTCCTTTTCGCCTTCGCCAATGACCACAATGCCGTCCATGTCGATGCTGCTGAGCATGTGGCGCATGGCGTCCACCGCGGCCTGGTCCGCGGCCTTCCGGTCCCCGCGGCCCATCCAGCGGCCGGCGGCCATGGCCGCGGCCTCGGTCACCCGTACCAATTCCAACGCCAGATTGCGCGAGGGCTGATAAGGGTTGGTCGTCATCGGGTTCACCTCCTGCCTGTGCATTGGGGTTTGGGGGAACGGCTCCGCTGGGGCCCGCGGGCGGGTCAAAGCCACAGGGTCAACCACGCGTAGCCCAGCGCGCCGGCCCAGAGCCAGGAATCCATGCGGTCGAACAAGCCGCCGTGCCCGGGAAGCCAGTGGCCCGAATCTTTGCTGTGGGCGACGCGTTTGAACATGCTTTCGGCCAGGTCACCCAACGGCGCGAGGGTGGTCAGCAGCAGGCCCAGGCCCCAGGCTACACCCGCCCCGGGGGGAGCAAAGCCCCAGCGGGCCGCGGCCCAGGGAAAGAGCCAGCCCGCGTAGAGCGTGCCGGCCAGCACACCGGCGAAGTACCCCTCCCAGGTTTTCTTGGGGCTGAGCCGTGGTGCTAAGCGATGCCGCCCCCAGGCCCGCCCCGCGAAATAAGCCGCGGAATCGGCCACCCACACGGTGCTCAGCACCCACAGCACGGCCCACGGGCCCGGCGGCAAGCGCTGCAAGCCCACCAGGGTGCCGCCCAGGCCGCCGAACATGAGCGCGCCCAGGGCCGCGTAGCCCGCGTCCCGGGGCGCGTGGTCGTGGCCCTGCTCATAGGCCAGCAGCGCGGCGGTCAAATACAGCAGCGTGGCGGCCAACAATCCCGCGGCGGGCGCGTAGCGGGGCCATAGCCAGGGCAGCACACTGACGGCCACGCCCAACAAAAACACGGCCCGCGGCAAGCGGGCGTCCGCGGGCCACAGGCGATAATATTCTCCCGACGCGATGAGCAAAGCCCCGGCCAGCGCCAGAGCAAAGCCCCAGGGCCACCAAAACAACAAACCGACGATGAGGGGTAACCCGACCAGGGCCACCAGCACCCTTTGCCAAAGCATCGTGCTTCCTTCAATGAAAAGATGGGAAAAAGGAAATGGGCGGCCAGGGCCGCCCACCGGGCTGCTCACCCATCGCGCGGAGCAGCCGACATATCCACAGCCGAGACGCGGCCAAAGCGGCGTTCCCGGCGACTGTAGGCCTCCAACGCTTTACGCAGTTCGGCTTTGTCGAAATCGGGCCAATACACCGGCGTAAAATACCACTCGGAATACGCGGTTTGCCACAGCAAGAAGTTGCTGATGCGCTGCTCGCCCGAAGTGCGAATGACCAGGTCGGGGTCGGGAATGCCCGCGGTGTAGAGATATTGGGCGAAGATGGCCTCGGTGACCTCCTCGGGCTTGAGCCCCGCGGCCAGGATTTGCCGCACCGCGTGCACAATTTCGGCCCGCCCGCCATAGTTGAAGGCCACCACCAACACCAGGCGCTGATTGTGGCGCGTGAGTTCGATGGCCTCGCGGATTTTGCGCTGCAGCTCGGGCCGTACCCCTTCCAACGCGCCAATGTGCCGAATTTGCACCCCTTGACGATGCAGTTCGGGCACTTCCTTGTCGATGACTTCCTCCATGATGCTCATCAGGCCTTCGACTTCATCCCTGGGCCGGGCCCAATTTTCCGTGGAGAAAGCGTAGATGGTCAGATACCGAATGCCGAATTCCACGCAGGCTTCGATGATGCGGCGCAGGTTTTCGGTCCCGGCCCGATGCCCGGCCAGGCGCGGCAAACCCCGGGCCTGGGCCCAGCGCCCATTCCCGTCCATGATGATGGCCACATGGGTTGGAATGCGAAGTTGGGGTGCGGTCTCCCCCTGCTGGCCATCGCGCGAGCTCATCGTTCCATGATCTCCTCTTCTTTGCGCGCGCCCAAATCGTTGGCCTTCTCGATGTACTTGTCCGTCAATTCTTGCAGTTTTTCTTCGGCCCGCTTGCGCTCGTCTTCCGAAATCATCTTCTCGTCTTCCATTTCCCGCAGGTCTTTGATGACATCCCGCCGCACATTGCGAATGGCCACGCGGATTTCCTCCACCCGTCGCTGCACCACCCGCACCAGTTCGCGCCGGCGTTCTTCGGTCAGGGGCGGCAGGTTGAGGCGGATGTTCTTGCCATCGTTGTTGGGCGTCAGGCCCAGGTCCGAGGTCAAAATGGCCCGCTCGATGAGGGGGATGGCCTTGGGGTCGAAAGGCCGAATGAGCAGCTGCCGCGGCTCGGGCACGGTGATGGTCGCCAGTTGAATCAGCGGCGTAGGCACGCCGTAATAATCGATGGTCAGCTTTTCCACCAGCGCGGGCGAGGCGCGGCCGGTGCGGATGCGTTTGAGGTCGTCGTCCAAAATTTGGACTGCGCGTTGCATACGCCGTTCGGCATCCCGCAACAGGTCTTGGATCATGGTGGCCTCCTTCCAAAGATACCCAAAGTTGCCGGGCAAGGTATTTGTATTATAGCACAGCGCAGCGTTGCGTGCGGATTTGCGCCCGGCCCCGGCCAGGGCTTTTTCTCTTGCTACCACCAACAGCATCAACAACACCGAATTTAAATTTCACACAGCGACACAGAGAACACGGAGAGAATAATTTCTCCCGCTTCGCTGTGCTCCTCGTGCCTTCGTGTGCTTTTATAGGTACTTGGAAAAGCCCTGCGGCCCCGGGAATACCATCCAGCCACCCCACCCCGCCCGCGGTGATATCTCATGAAGGCAGCCAGACCTGGAGGCCGGGTATAATCCAGACGACCCATTCCCCGCCCCAAGGTGCAGGATGACCCCCTCGGCGACCCCACCACCCCAACCCCCCGACGACGACCTGGTGCGCGCAGCCCAGCGGGGTGATGTCGCGGCATTTCAAGCCCTGTATACGCGTTATGCCCGGCGGCTGTACGCCTTCCACCTGGGATATACCGGGGACCCGCAGCTGGCCGAAGAGCTGGTCAACGACACTTTCGTGCGGGTTTGGCGGGCCCTGCCCCGCTACCAACCCCGGGGGAATTTTCGGGCCTGGTTGTTTCGCATTGCCCGCAATGTGGCCACCGACGCGCACCGCCGTCGGCAACGGCGAGTAGAAGAGGTGCCCCTGGATGACCTGGAACGCGATGGCGCGGTGTGGCCCGCGGACGACCACGACCCCCGGTGGCCAGAAGTTGAAGCCGCGCTGCGCACGCTTTCGGATGACCACCGCCTGGTGCTGCTGTTGCGTTTTTTAGAAGGTCTTTCGACCACGGAGATTGCCACCATCATGGGCCGCTCGCCCGAAGCCGTGCGGGTTTTGCAGTTTCGGGCCCTGCGCGCATTGCGCCGCCGCTTGGACGAGATGAATGCCGCGTAACAGCGGCGCTTATGGAGCGTTTATTTAAGTGTCATGAACGAACACGATTGGCTGGAACAGGTTCTGGCTCAAATGGAGCGCGGGGTCCCACAACAGGAGGCCCTGGCCCAGGTGCCCGAGGCCTACCGCGCCGCGGTGGCCGAGGCCTTAGATGCCGCGCGGTGGTTCCAAACCACTGCCGCGCCGGCTTTGCAACGCCGGGCCCAAGGGTGGAACCCACCGCCGGCGCCCCGGCCGCAGCCGGTTCCCCGACCGGGGTGGCGGGCCCGGCTCCGGCCTTGGGCCCTGACCCCGCGCCTGGCGTGGGCCCTGACCGCGCTGGTGGTAGCCCTGACCCTGACCTGGACCACGGCCTACGCCGCGCCCCAGGCCCTGCCCGGCCAATGGGCCTACCCCATCAAGCGGGCCTGGGAAACGGCACGCTGGGCCGTGGCCTCGCCTGAAGCGCGGGTGCGCCTGGCCCTGGAAATGGCCGCCGCCCGCCTGGACGAAGCCCAACGGGCCTGGGAGCAAGGCCTGCAGGACGCGACTCGCCAGGCCCTGCGCCTGTATCAGCAGCATCTGACCGACGGGCTGCGCGTGTGGCACACCCTGCCGCCGAGCGCGCAGCAGCGTTTGCGGGCCCTGGTTGGGGAACAACTGGCCGCCCAACAGGCGCGGTTGCAGGCCTGGCAGGTGCCCTTGGACCTGCAGCCGCTGCGCGCCCAGCAACGCGCGTTCGCCCAGGCCGCGGCCGCGACCCCGACCGGCTGGCCGCGCCCGACCCCAACGCCCAGCCCTTGGGCCACGGCTTCGGCCACCGCAGCCCGGGTTACCGCGAGCGCGTCGCCTACCGCGACCAGCGCTACGGCCACGACCACCCCCGCGGCTTCCACGCCCACCCCTACCGCCACCCAGGCCCCCACCCCAACGCCCGAGCCCACGGCCGGGGAATGCGTCTCGCGCGGCCGGGGCCGGGGGCAAAACCAGTGCGTGCCCCCCGACCAGGGCGGTGGCAACGACCATCCACCACCGGCCGGCCCACCCCCCGACCCGGGCCCGCCTTCCAATCCCGGTCCCCCTTCCAAAGGCGGGCGCGGTCGCCCCTGACATTGTCCCACGGGATGCGCCTTTCGTGGCATCCCCGCGCGCGCCCGGCAAACGCGGCGCCCCTGCCGGGCCGGGCGACCAGCCGGGTCGCCCCTACCTGCTGACTGCTGTCTGCTGTCTGCTGTCGTTCATCCGCGGTTATCCGCGTGTATCCGTGGCTTCATTCCCGGGCGACCAGCCGGAGCGCCGCTACCGCGCGGCCTGGCGAGGTGGAGGATTTTGGCCTGCCTGCCAGACGAACAACCGTAATGAAAGGGGGATGGGGGGCGTTTAACTCCGCGAGACAACGCAAAACTTCGCCCATATCCCGGAGGGGACAGCCATGACCATGGTACGCGTCGCCTTGTGGCGCCGCATGCGGGGCCAGGCATTGGTGGAATTTACCCTGGTGGTGTATTTGCTCATCTTTCTGCTCATCGCGGTCATCGAATTCGCCCATTTGCTGTTCATGTATACCGCGACCACCAGCGCGGCCGCAGAAGCCGCGCGCTACGCGGTGGCCACCGGGCAAAGCGCCAACGGCGTGCCTTATTACCAGGACTGCCAGGGCATCGAAGACGCCGCGCTGCGCATCGCGGCCCTGGCCGGTTTACAACGCGACAACATCCGCATTACCTACGACCACGGCCCGGGTACGGCCGTCTTTGCCGAATGCCCCAATCCCCCGACGCAAATCTCCGGCGGCGACCGGGTCATCGTCGAAGTGCGGGTGTACTACGAGCCCTGGGTTCCCCTCTTCCCCGATTTACCCCTGGGCATTCGGGGGCAATCTTCCCGCACCCTGGTGGGCCAAATTCAGGTGTCACCGCCAGGGCCTTAGCCATAGCCGGAGGGAAAAAAGATGCTGACCCGACGCCAGCGTCCGCGCGGGCAGGCTTTGGTGGAATTCAGCGCGGTCCTTTTGCTGCTTTTGCTGCTGTTGGCCGGCATCGTCGATGTGGTGCGGGCCGTGACGGCTTATACCCATCTGGACAACGCGGCCCAAGAAGGCGCGCTCTACGGCGCGCTGCGCCCCACCGACACGGCCGGCTTGGAAGCCCGGGTGCGCGAAACCCTCAGCTCTATGTTCGCCAATCCCAACGATGTCCAGGTCACCGTCACTTACGATACCCAGCCCTGCCCGGGTCACTTCGTGCAGGTGGAAGTGACCGGCCGGGTGGTGTTGATTTTCCCCTTCGCGGAATTGTTTGCCGCGGATCGGGATTTGACCCTGCGCGCCACCGCGCAACAGATGATTTTGAGCAACGGCGCCCCGGGGTGCCCCTGAACAAAGGGCCCCACTGGCGCTTACCAGGAGGTAAAGATGTCCGCAACACGCCTTCGCGGTCAAGTGTTCGTTTTGGTCGTTTTAGGACTGGTGGGCCTGCTCGCTTTTACCGCCCTGGCCGTAGATGGCAGCCGGGTCTATATGACCCGCCGCGATGCCCAAAATGCGGCCGACGCGGCCGCGCTGGCCATGGCGTGGGAATGGATTCAGACCCGCGGCAACTGCGCCCAGGCCGTCGACAAGGGTCTGGCTACAGCCCGCCGCCTGGGGTACGACGACGCGGACCCTCAGGTCACCGTCGAAGCCTACTGCCCGCCCCAGGATGGCGATTTCGCCGGCGAAAGGGGCTACTTTCAAGTGCGCATTCACACCGCCACACCGACCACCTTCCTGCAAGTCGTGCGGTTCGCCCAGGTTCGTTCCACCGTAGAGGCCATAAGCCGGGCCTCATTGGGCACCCTCTTCGGCGATGCTGCCATCGTGGCGTTGAGCGAACACGACCAGGGCGGCATCGATGGCGGCATCAAACTCAATGGCAACTCCGTGGTCACCATTCGCAACGGCGGCATGTTCAGCAACAGCGACGACGCGGACAAAAGCATTTGGGCCATCGGCACTGCGGATATTTATCTCGACCCAGGCTTCAAACTGCGCTCCGTGGGCGGCTGCACCGTGGGCAATGCGTATCTGGGGTTATGTGCCCCCGGCGCACCGCAAGTCGACTTCGAAACCTGGGTCCAACAAATCGACGACTTAATCCCCAGCTATCCGCCGCCCCCCGCGTGCACCGACACCCTGCGGCGGGATGTGCGCAACACCACTTTGGGGCCCGGCGTCTATTGCCTCACCAACGACATCCTCTTCGACAATGTCACTTTCCAGGGCAAGGTCGTCCTGGTGACCACCGACAATGACATTGAAATGGACGGCACCATCCGCGCCGACAACCTGGAAGTTTACATGTTCGACAGCCGCCCCACCAACGCGGTGCGGCCCGAGTTACGCCTGCGGGCCGGCATCGACTTCTATGCCCAACGCTGGCGCGTCTATGGCGACGGCGATGTGCAAGTGCTGGGCAACACCGTGGTGCGCAGCGACGACACTTTCATGTATTTGACCTACGGCGTGCTGGATTGGAACGGCAACGCCTCCATGAAACTGTGCGGCGCGGCCAAAGACGACCCCGACGGCTACGGCGGCTTAGTCGTCTATATGAAAACCTACGAAGGCAATCCCGATGTCATCGTCAACGGCAACACCGACAACTGGTTCGCCGGCACCTTCCTGGCACCCTATACCCGCATCCAGTTCAACGGCAATACCGACAACACCTTCGACGAGGTCGCCTGCCACGGCATGACTTCCACCCTGGGCTATCCGTCCCAAATTATCGGCTACGCGGTGAAATTCAACGGCAATTCCCATTCGTTCATCAACTTCGACCCGCGCTTTTTGTTCGGCACCACCATGATTGAGCTGGTCAAATAAAGCCCGCGGCATCGGGCACTGGGGCGGCGCAGGCCGCCCCTTTTTTTGTTTTGGGGAACCCACCGCGGCGCGCCGCGCGCCAGCGGCCGTCCAGAAAGCCCCCTCAGGCGGGCGCGGGATGCAGACGCTCGGGGTGGGTGTAAACCCGCAAACGGCGGGCCCGGGCATAGGCGATGAGGGTCACCCCCCAGCGCCGGGCCAGGGCCACGGCCCGCGCGGTAGCCGCGGTGCGCGAGGCCACCACCGGGCAGCCCATGCGCACGGCCTTGAGCGCCATCTCGGCCGAAATGCGGCCCGTGGTCACCAGCACCAGCCCCGCGGTGGGGGAACCGGCCAGCCAGGCCAGCCCCCGCACCCGGTCCACCGCGTTGTGCCGGCCCACATCCTCAGCCAGCCAGCGCAAACGGCCCTCGGGCGTGCCCAGCCCGGCCGCGTGCAAGCCGCCGCTTTGCGCGTAGCGCACCGAGCCCTGCTGCAACGCCTTCAGCAAGGCAAACACCGCGGCCGGGGTGATGACACCCCCCCGGGGCACCGGCGACAGGTCGGCCTGCGCGGGGTCCTCTTGGGTCAGGCCGCGGCCGCAGCCGCTGGTGCGCACCCGGGGCCGCGGCGGTATCGCGCTGTGCTGCAGCCACACATCCACACAGCGCCCCTGGCCGCACACCCGGGCCAGCGCCACATCGTCGGGCGTGCGCACCACCCCCTCGTTGGCCAAATAGCCCAGGGCCAAAGCCAGGGGCTCGTGGGGGCTGGCCAGCAGGGTCACCCATTCCTGACCGTTGAGGTACAGCGTCAGCGGCTGCTC
>JALSPJ010000158.1 GCA_026985995.1 Anaerolineales bacterium | reverse complement strand
GCGGTATGCGTTTTGGGCTCATTCCGGGCCTGGGCGGCGGCGCGGCCCAGCCCGCGCCTGAGACCCCGGCCGTACCGACCGCCGAGGTGGTCATTTTGGCCCAGCCGGCCAAGCGGGGGCAGCGCATCACCGAAGAGATGGTGACTTTGGCCAGCGTTCCCGAGGACATGAAAGTGCCCACCATGCTGACCAACCTCGACGAGGCCATCGGCAAGCTCGCGGCCCGCGATTTGCCCCAGGGCATTTTCCTCACCCAGGGCGACCTGGTGAGCGACGCGGCCGCGCTGTTCGAGGGGGTCGGCTCCATCGCCGCGGCGCAAATCCCGCCGGGGTATGTGGCCATCTCCATCCCCATCTCCCGCTTGACCAGCGTGTCGTATGCCATCCAGCCCGGCGACCGGGTGGGCATCGTGGTCAGCTTCCCCTTCGTGGATGTGGACCGGGAATTTCAGAGCAAGCTGCCGAATTTGACGGCCTCGGTGATTGGCAACGCGGTGTGGGTGACCGGCGGGGAAGAAGGGGGCGGCGGTGTGGCCGCGGCCGAAACTTTGCAGACTTTCGTGCAGCAGGTGACCTCGGCCGGTGGCATGGTGGGCCGGCCCGAAACCCAGGAAGAGTACAACCTGTATGTCATTCCCTCCGAGCCCCAACGCCCGCGGCTGGTCACCCAGCTCATCATCCAGGACGCCCGGGTGCTGCATGTGGGCGACTTTTTGACCAAGCCCGCGCAGCCGCTGCCCCAGGAAGGCGAGAACCAGGGCGAACAGCCGCCCCAGCAAGAGCAGCAACAGCAAGCCGCGGCTGCCGCGCCGGCCCCGCCCGATGTGGTCACCCTCATCGTCACGCCGCAAGACGCGGTCACCATCAAGTATTTGCTGGACCGTCAGATGGTGCTCACTTTGGTGCTGCGGGGCGCGGAGGACCAATCGCCGCTGGAAACCGAAGCCGTGACCCTTGGCTATTTGCTGGACGAATATCGGCTGGTCATCCCGGCCAAGGAAGCCTATGACCTGGAACCGCGGCTCGATACGGTGGATTGGCCCGATACTTTCCAGTACGCACCGCCGACGCCGGTGCCGGAACAGTAACCCCTGGGCGTTTTGCTGAGGAACCGCGGCCATGAGTGAACCCATTCGCGTGCTCATCGTCGACGATATTCTGGAAACCCGCGAGAACTTGCGCAAGCTGTTGCAATTCGAGCGGGGCATCGAGGTGGTGGGGGAAGCCGAGACCGGGGCCGAGGCCCTGCGCCGGGCGGCTTCCCTCAAGCCCGATGTGGTCATCATGGACATCAACCTGCCCGACGCCAACGGCCTGGATGTGACCGAGGAACTGCGCAAGCGGGACCCGACCATGCAGGTGGTGATTTTGTCGGTGCAGGAGGGCCGGGAGTACATGCGGCGGGCCATGAAGGCCGGCGCGTACGACTATCTGGTCAAACCGCCGCCCATCGACGAGCTGTTGGCCGCGGTGCGGGGCGCGGGCCAAACCGCGCACGAAGAGCGCGCCCGCCAGCGGGAAACGGGTACCTTCGCGGCCGCGCGCGGGGGCGAAGCCAACCTGGGGCGGCTCATCGCGGTCTATTCCCCCCGGGGCGGCACGGGCAGCACCTTTCTGGCCGCCAACCTGGGCCTGGCCCTGAAGTCGCCCGACACCACCGTGGTCATCGCCGACGCCAAACTGCAGTTCGGCGATGTGGCCCTGGTGTTGAATGTGCAGCCGCGCTACACCTTCGCCGACCTGGCCGGGGCCGAAAGTCTGGACCCGGACCTGATTTCCGATGTGCTGTTGCCCTTCCCCAGGGGCGATGTGCATGTGCTGGCCGCCCCCCTGCGGCCCGAAGAGGCCGAGGAAATCAGCGCCCAAACCGTGGGCGAGGTGCTGCAGCATCTCAAGGCCCTGGCCGACTATGTGGTGGTCGATACCGCCTCCCATTTGGGGGAAGTGACCCTGGCCGTGTTCGACGCCGCGGACCTGGTCGTGGTACCCATGGGGCAGGACCTGCCTTCCATTCGCAACGCCCGGGTGGCCATCGAAACCCTCATGGGCGCCGGCATTCCCAAGGAAAAGTGGGTGCTGGTGCTCAACCGGGCCGTCAAGCGTTCCAGCATCACCCCCGACCGGGTGCGCAATTATTTCAAGATTTCCAGCGTGCTGGTCATCCCCGAAGACCCGCGGGTGGTGGTTTCCATCAACAAGGGGGAACCCCTGGTGCTGGCGCACCGCAACAGCCCGGCCAGCAAGGGCGTGTTGCAGCTGGCCCGCACCGTGCGGGAGCGCCTGTTGCAAATGCAAGACTGAACCTGACTTCTGCGGCTTTGGCAGGAGGGAACCGTGTCATTGTTACGACGCCTGGACCGCAAAGGCAAAGGCAAGGACGATAGCGAGCGCTCGGTGCTCTCGAGCGCGCAGCGCAAGCGCGGCGGCTTGGGCGCCGGCCGCAGCAGCAAAGAGGGCTACAGCGACCTCATGCGGCGCATCCAGAGCCGCCTGCTGCAGGAGCTGGACCCCAGCATTTCGTCCTCGGACCCGGCCGAAATTCGCCAGTCCATTCGGGAACTGCTGGACCAGATTTTGCAGCAGGAGGGCATTGTCCTCTCCCGGGCCGAGCGGCAGCGCCTCTTCGACCAGATTACGGCCGAAATCTTGGGCTTCGGCCCCCTGCAGCCGCTGCTGGAAGACGACAGCATTACCGAAATCATGGTCAACGGCCCCAAGCAAATTTATGTCGAGCGCGGCGGCAAACTGTACAAAGTGCCCATTACCTTCGAGGACGACGAGCATGTCATGCGCATCATCGAGCGCATCGTCGCGCCTTTGGGCCGGCGGGTGGACGAAGCCAGCCCCTATGTGGACGCCCGCCTGCCCGACGGTTCCCGCGTCAACATCGTCATCCCGCCCATCGCCCTCAACGGGCCGGTCATCACCATTCGGAAGTTCTACAAGACCCCGCTGACCATCGAAGACCTGATTCGCTTCGGCAGCATCACCCCCGAGGTGGTGCAGTTCCTGGAAGCCTGCGTCAAGGCCCGCCTCAACATCATCGTCGCCGGGGGTACGGGCTCGGGCAAAACCACCCTGCTCAACATCCTGTCGAGCTTCATCCCCGAGGGCGAGCGCATCGTCACCATCGAGAACGCGGCCGAGTTGCAATTGCGCCAGGACCATGTGGTGCGCCTGGAATCCCGGCCGCCCAACATCGAAGGCGAAGGCGAGGTGAGCATTCGGGACCTGGTCATCAACTCCTTGCGGATGCGCCCGGACCGCATCATCGTGGGTGAGGTGCGCGGCGGCGAAGCCTTAGACATGCTGCAGGCCATGAACACCGGCCACGAGGGTTCCATGACCACCCTGCACGCCAACAGCCCCCGGGATGTGCTGGCCCGCCTGGAAACCATGGTGCTCATGGCCGGCATGGAACTGCCCACCCGGGCCATTCGCGAGCAAATCGCGTCCGCGGTGGACCTCATCGTCTTCCAGTCCCGGATGCGCGATGGCTCCCGTAAAGTGGTGGCCATCAGCGAAATCGCCGGCATGGAAGGCGATGTGATTAGCATGACGGACCTGTTCGTGTTCGAGCACGGGGGATACCGGGACGGCAAAGTGCACGGGCGGTTGCGCCCGACGGGGTTGCGCCCCAAGTTCATGGACAAAATCCGGGCCGCGGGCATCTACCTGCCCCCGCGCATCTTCGCGCCGACCCAACCGCGCGCGTAAGGCCCTGGAGGGCGTATGGCACTCGACCCGATGGTGATTTTGGTGGGCGGCCTGGGCCTGGCCTTTTTGCTCTTGATTGTCGGCCTGGCCATCACCTTCATGGGCGGCGGAACCGCTACCGCGCTGGACCAGCGCCTGGAAGAATTCGTCTCGCCCGAACACGCGGCCGAGCTGGAGGAGGTGCGCAAGACCAGCGACGATTGGTGGCGGCAAATCAACAAGCGCGCCGAGCGCACCGATTGGTGGAGCCGTTTGCGGCGGGAGATGATTCGCGCCGGCCTGCGCATCACGCCCACGGAATACATCGCGTTCCGCCTTTTGGCCCTCATCGCCGGCGTGGTCATCATTGGCTATATCTTCGGCCACGGGAACTGGCTGTTCCTGTTGGGCGGCGCGGTGGCCGGCTGGTTCGCCCCCCACTTCTTCATCCGTTGGCGGCAGGCGCGGCGTTTGGCCCAGTTCGAGAGCCAGATGGTCGACACCCTCAACCTGCTCACCAACGGCCTGCGTGCGGGCTTTTCGGTCTTGCAGGCTATCGAATCGGTGGCCACCGAAATGCCGCCGCCCACTTCCGAAGAGTTCCGCCGGGTGGTGCAAGAGGTGCAAATCGGCCTCAGCCTGGAGGAAGCCCTGGAGCACCTGCTGGAGCGGGTGCCCAGCGAAGATATGGAATTCGTGGTCACGGCCATGAAAATCCAGCGGGAAGTGGGCGGTTCCCTGGCCGAAATTCTGGACACCATCTCCTTCACCATCCGCGAGCGCATTCGCATCAAGGGCGAAATTAAAACCCTCACCGCCCAGGCGCGCATTTCGGGCATGGTGCTGGCCTTAGCGCCCATTTTGCTCTTTTTGGTCATCAACGCCATTGCCCCCGATTACGCCGGGCAGTTTTTCACCAATGGCTTGTGCGGGTATGCCATGCTGGGTTGCGGCTTGACACTCATCGGCGTTGGGTATATCGTAATGATGAAGATTGCGGACATCGAGGTGTAACCGATGGCTGGGGTGGTTCTTGCGCTGTTGTTCCTGGCTTTGATTGTGGGGGCCATTTTGCTGGTGCGCCTGGCCGCGCGGGAACAGCAAAGCGGCCAGGACCCGTTGGAGGCCCGACTGCACGAATTCGTCGCCGCAGGGGGCGAGATTCGCTCCATCGACGAATTCGAGATGCAGCAGTCCTTCACCGAGCGGGTGCTCATCCCCCTGGGCCGGCAGCTGGGGGAATTCCTCAGCCGCTTCACGCCGCAAAAGGCCCTGCTGAGCGCGGAGCGCGATTTGGTGCGCGCCGGCCTGCGAGGCAAGATGGACCCCACCTTGCTCCTGGGTCTGCGCTTTTCCCTGGCCGTGGTGTTCCTGGTGCTGGGCATCTTTTTGGGGCGGAACGCAGCCAGCGAGACCTTCCGGCGTTTGAGCCTGGTGCTGGCCGTGGGCTTCGCCGCGCTGGGCTATTACCTGCCCGTGTTGTGGGTGCGCAGCCGCATCCAGCGCCGGCAGAAAATCATCCAAAAAGCCCTGCCCGATGTGCTGGACCTGATTAGCGTGTGCGTGTCGGCCGGGTTGGGCTTCGACGGCGCTATTCAGCAAGTGGTCGAAAAATGGTCCAACGAGGTTTCGGTGGAATTTGGCCGGGTGCTGCGGGAGATGCAGCTGGGCAAAACCCGCCGCGAAGCCCTGCGGGACCTGGCCGAGCGGGTGGACCTGCCGGAACTCACCAGCTTCGTGGCCGCGGTCATTCAGGCCGAGCAGCTGGGCGTGGGCCTGAGCAAGGTGCTGCGCATCCAGGCCGACGGCATGCGCCTCAAGCGCCGTCAGCGCGCGGAAGAGGAAGCCCGCAAAGCGCCCATCAAGATGCTCTTCCCCCTGGCTTTCCTCATCATGCCCGCGCTGTTCATCGTGCTGCTGGGGCCGGCGGTGTTCATCTTGATGCAATCCGCGTTGGGTGCCATTTTGTTCGGCGGTTGATATGCCCCATTGGGCCTATTACCCTTACCACCTGTTTTGGCAGCTGGTCGATGGCCTGTTTCCCCCGCAGTGTGTGGGGTGCGGCCAGCGCGGCGCCCGCTGGTGCCCGGCCTGCCAGCAGCAGGTGGAACCCCTTCCCCCCGCGCCTCTGTGTGCCCGTTGCGGCTATCCCCTGGCGACCGAACAAACCGCATGCCCCGTTTGTGCCCACGGCCCTGGGCAGTGGGCCTTCGACCAGGCCCGCGCCTGGGCGTGGTATCGGGGCATGACGCGGCGGGTGCTGTTGGCCCTCAAGTATGGCCGCAATCTGGCCCTGGGCGAAACCCTGGCCCGCCGGGTGGCGGCCTGGGCCCGGGGGTTGCCCTGGCCCAAGGGGTGCATGGTGCCCGTGCCCCTGGCCCCGGCCCGCCTGAAAGCCCGGGGCTACAACCAGGTGGCCCTGGTGGCCCGGCCCCTGGCCTGGCTGCTGGAGATGCCCTACTGCCCGGACGCGCTGAGCCGTCGCGACGGCCCTTCCCAGGTGGGCATGCAGTGGGCCCAACGCTGGGCCAATGTGCGCCGCGCGTTTCGGGCCGTGGCCCGGCTGGTGCGCGGGCGGGTCGTCTGGCTGGTGGACGATGTGATGACCACCGGCGCGACCCTGCACGCCGCGGCCCGGGCCCTCAAGCAGGCCGGCGCACACGCGGTGTATGCCCTCACCTGGGCTCGGGTGCCGCGGCACGCGCCCGGCCGCACGCCGGTTCCCCCACCCACCCTCGCGATTTCACGCTCTTAGGAGGCCGCGTATGTCCGAAGTACCCGTCGAAATCTTCTTCCGTGACGACTTGAAGAAGAGCGAGGGCTCGTTGCTCACCGAGCGCCTGCGCGACTACGCCGACAAGAAAATCCGGCGCTTGCTGCGCTACTTCCCCCAGGCCCAATCGCTGCGGGTGGATTTGGGCTACGACGAATCGGCCCGCAACGCGCAGGAACGGGCCACCGCGCAAATCACGCTGCGGGCCAAGCGCCTGATTTTGCGCTCCGAAGAACGGGCCGACGACATTTTTGCCGCGCTCGACGCGGCCGTGGACAAGATGCAGCGCCGCATCGAGCGGGTCAAGGGCCGGCGCTTCCGCCGGGGGCCCGAGCGCGAAGCCCTGTTGGAAGAAATGGCCGCGGCCATGGCCGCGGAGGAAGCCGAGGCCGAGGAAAGCCCCCGCATCGTGCGCCGCAAGCGCTTTGAACTGGTGCCCATGGACGAACTCGAGGCCATCGAGCAGATGGAACTGCTGGGCCACGATTGCTTCTTCATCTTCTTCAACGCCCGCACCAACCAAATCAATGTGCTCTACAAGCGCCGCGATGGCACCTACGGCGTCATTGAGCCCGAATTGGGCTGAGGCGTTGGGCGTTGGATGGCCTGCGGGGTCCCTGGGGCCCCGCAGGCGCGCGCGAGGGCCGGGATGACGGACCTGCGACAACGGCTGCGCCGGTATGGCCTGCGCCCCCGCAAGGGTTTGGGCCAGCACTTCTTGGCCTGGCCCCAGGTGCTGGACCGCATCGCGGACGCGGCCGAATTGCAACCCCACGAAACGGTGTTGGAAATCGGCCCGGGCCTGGGCGATTTGACGGCCCGCCTGGCGCAACGCGCGGCGCGCGTGGTGGCCGTGGAAGTGGACCCCCGTATGCGCTGGCCCCTGGCCGAGGTGCAACAAGCGCACCCCAACATCGAAGTGGTCTTTGGCGATATTTTGCAGCACGACCCGGCCGCGCTGGTGGGTTCCACCCCTTATGTGGTGGTGGCCAACCTGCCTTACAACATCACCGCCGCGGTCACCCGCCATGTGCTGCAGGCCGAGCCCCGGCCGGCGCGGCTGGTGCTGCTGGTGCAGCGGGAAGTGGCCGAGCGCATGGCCGCCGCGCCCCCGCGTATGAGCCTGCTGACTTTGCTGGTGCAGTTGTATGGCCAGCCCCGGGTGCTGTTTCGGGTGCCGCCTGCGGCTTTCGTGCCCCGACCCAAAGTCGAATCCGCGGTGGTACGCATCGATATGTTGCCCACGCCTCGGGTGCCCGAAGCGCGCCTCCCCCTGTTTTGGCGGCTGGCCCGGGCCGCGTTTGCCCAAAAGCGTAAGCAAGTGCGCAACAGCCTGGCCGCGGGGTTGCGCCTGTCCAAGGCCGAGGTGCAGGCCTGGCTGCAGCGGGCCCGGGTGGAACCCACGGCCCGGGCCGAGGCCTTAGACTGGGACGCCTGGCAGCGCCTGCTGGCCACCGCGCCCATAGCGCGCCTGGGGGGTGAAGCCACGGCCGCGCGCCCATAGCCGCGGCGGAGGACGGCTCAAGCGGCCATTTCGGCCGGCAAAAACGCCGCCCGCGCCCCGGGAAAGTCGAGCACCAGCACGCCCCCGAGGAACGGCGCGTTGCCCAAAATGCCCACCAGCTCGTGCTGCACTAAGAACTGGCGTTCCCGTTCCCCTTCCACGAAATGCACCAGCGTCACATCCAAGGGCTGGCCGGCCAGGTCCAGGGCAACCCGCGCGGGGCTGCCCTGCACTTTCCATGGCGTGCCCCAGGCATTGATGGTGAGCACCTCGGTGACCTGGCCATCGGTGAGGGCGCGCCATTGTTCGGGGGAGGTGAGCAGGCCAAACAGGCTGCTGCCGGTGTCGAACATGGCCCAGCGGGGGGCGCGGTCCACGCCGATTTGCAGCACCACATGGCCGTAGGGTGTCAGGCGCAGCGGGGCCCAGGCTCCGGCTTTTTCCCACGCGGGGGGCACCGCGGCCAGCCGCGCCAGCCGCTGCCGGGGGAAGTCGAGCGCCAGCACATGGCCCCGCGCCCAATCGCCGCCGATGGTGCCCAGAACAGGATGGCCGTGCCACCGCTCGGCATCGCCGAAATCCGCCAGATACACCACCGGCTCGATGCGGCCTTCGCCCAGCATGATGGGCACCTGCAGCAGGGGCGTGGGCTGGCCGTTGAATATGGCCTCGCGTTCCGCGTGGGGGTGGGCTTCGACCCGGGCCCGCTGCTCGGGGATAAAGGCCCGGCCGTAAAGCACGCTGGTGGGCGCACCCAGGTCGAACTGGAACCAGCCCTTGAGGCCATCCAGCGTGGGCAGATGGGCCAGCACGAACATGGCCGCGTGGGGGAACTCGCGCTCACCTAAGCGCTCGGCTTCCCAGCGGAAGGGCAGCCAGCGAATGTCCGTCATGAGGGTTCCTCCGTCGGAGAATCCTCGGCCCCCAAGGCCGAGGGGGTGGGGTAGAAGGCGACGAAGAGGGTGAACATCGCGGCCTGCTGGCCCTCGGGGGGCGCGGTGGCCTCGAAGGCCGCGACCAACTCGGCCAGCTGTTGCACAAAGGCCCGGGCCTGCTCCGGGCTCAGGCGGGCCATGGCCAGCGAGAGGCGCATGGGGGTGTCTCCCGCGGTGGCCGGGTCGTGGCCCTGGGCCAGTAGCGCGTCCAGGTCCTGCTGCACGCGTTCCACCGCCCCATGCACGGCCCGGGCTTCGGCCCCGGGGGAACCGGCCGCGGGGCCCAAGAGGCTCCGGTCCACATCGAAAGCGTAGGCCGCAGCCCGGTAATGCTTTTCGACGATGCCCGAGACCAGGCGGGTGTGCACCACGCGAATGAGGCCGTGCTGTTCCAGCAGTTTGAAGTGGTAATACAGCCGGCTGGGCGGCAGGCCCAGCGCCTGAGCCACTTCTTTGACTGGCCGGGCGCGTTCGCGCAGCAGGGCCACAATTTGCATCCGCAAGGGGTCGCTGAGCACCCGCAGGGTTTCCAGGTCACGGATGACTTTTCGGGGCGCAGGCTCTTTGTTCATCGGCTCTCCATCGCTGAAAAATTTTTGAACGATAAAAACAGTTTACCACATCTCCGACCGGTGTCAAGTCCCCACCCACAATTTATTGCACACCTCTTCTCCAGCATTGGCGGCGGGCCGTTTGCACGGCTAAGTAATTCAAAATCCCCCTCTCCAACCCTTCCCCCTTACGAAGGAGGAAGGGCTGAGCCCGGTCCCGGCCCTGCGCGACGGCCAAATCCCCCTCCCCTACGAGGGGCTTACTTTTACACATATCTTCATCTTCGCCACCATGGTTGGCGGCGGGCCAGTGGAGCGGCCATGCGGCTCAAAATCCCCCTCCCCAACCCCTCCCCCTTCGTAAGGGGGAGGGGTTGTGTGCGGCTGTGGCCTCTTCGCTGCGGCTCGTTTTCCCCCTCCCCTATGAGGGGAGGGGGTTAGGGGGCATATGCGTCAAGTTAAGGGAGTAAAGCGGCGATTTGAGCAGCAAGCGCTTGCAACTGTGCAAGTTGGTGGGGACGCTTGC
>JALSPJ010000157.1 GCA_026985995.1 Anaerolineales bacterium | reverse complement strand
TTGAAGCCCAAGCAGTTTGATGCCCAAGCCATTTGTAATCTCAACATCGCCTATGTCAAGCCTTCCAGACGCAAAAGGGGTACAAAAGCCTGACGGACAGTGGGGTACAACCCTACACCGGCTAACATCGCCTTGTCCGGTGCGCCAATGCATCTCGGGCCAACCCAGCAGGCGTAAGGACAGGGTGCTCAACGCAGACATAAACGGGCGCTCCCATCGCTGCCCATCGGGCACCGCGCGCCGGGGCTGCTATGCCGCCGACGGCCCTCCGGGCCCGCAACGCCAGTCTCAAGCCATCGGCTTTCACGCTCTTTTCACGCCCTCTCCCTACGATTTAGCATACACCAATTCCTGCACTTAGGCAAATCGAAATGAATGAGCAACAACACCCCTTGGGGCAGCTTGCGCCCCCCTCTCAGGTGTTCATCGTTCGCTGTTGGCGCACCGCGCCCACCCGGCACGGGCAGTGGCGCTTTCGGGTTGAAGTGCCCGGCAGCGCCTGGGCCCGGGTGTTGACTTCGTGGGAGGAACTGCACACTTTTCTGGTGCTCTTTCTGCGCGTCCAGGAAGCATCCTGGTGGGCGCGCCCATTTTCGTCAGCAGGAGGTTCCCCATGGCCCGAAAGTGGCGACGATGGCTCTTCCTGGTCGTAGCCCTGTTGGGGCTGAGCGGATGTGAGCGGGTGTTTTTGGAGCGGCGCATTTACCCCATTTTGGAAATGCCCCCTGAGGGTGAGCTCAGCACCCTGCTGGTCGGCAGCACGGTGGAAGTGGTGGCCCGCTACCCCGCGCCCGAAGCCGAAGGCCTGAGCTGGTGGCTGTACTGGCAGCGCGCGGACGGCACTTCGGCCGTTACGGGGTCGGTGCCCCTGTCCAGCACGGTGCTGCCGGGCGCGGTGGAAGGGCGCTTTGCCGGCTGGCCGCCGGAGCCCCTGCCGCCGGGCCGCTATCGGCTGTGGGTGGAAGCGGAAGTGCGCGGCGCGCGAGTGCGTTCGGGCGAGGCTGAGGTGCGCATCCTGCCCGCGGATGAGGGCACGGCGCAACCTACGCTGCAGCTGCCTCACGACCTGCCCCAGCCGGCCACACCCACGCCGCCCGTGGCCACCCGGGTGGTGCCCGAGCTCCCCACGCCCACGCCGGACCCGGGCATTTGCTACCGGGCCCAGCTGGTGGCCGATGTCACCTTACCCGACGGCGTGACCATCGAAGTCGAGCGCCCGTACACCAAAACCTGGCGCTTTCGCAACACGGGCTCCTGCCCCTGGCCAGCCGAGACCTATGTCACCTGGATTGACGAAGCACCTTTGCACCCCGGCGGCGAAATCAATCCTTCCCTGGCCTACCGCTTAGGGCGGGTGGTCAACCCGGGCGAGGTCATCGATGTGTCGCTCCGCATCGTGCACTGGGGCGATGGACCGGCGCTGGTGCGCGGGCTGTATATGTTCGCCTTGCCCGACGGCACCACCTTTGGCGTGGGGCCCCGGGGCGACCAGCCTTTTTGGGTCGAAGTGCGCGGCCTGGCAACGCCCACTCCCACCCCCGCGCCGCCCACGCCCATGCCCGATACCCAACCTCCCAGCGCCGACTGGCTGCGCCACACACCCGAGGGCATTGCCCCGCCGCCCTGTCCCGCGGTCCTGCAGTTCACCCTCGAAGGCGCCCGCGACCCCTCGGGCATTGCCATCGCCAATCTGGTGTGGTGGCTGGAAGACGCCTCCCGGCAAGGTACGGTGCAGTCCTTCCCCCTGAGCCGCACCGGCGAGGGAACCTACCAGGGGACGCTGGCCTTCGACAGCCTGAGCGCCAGCCTGGCGCCGCCTTACGACGGCTACAAGGCCACGCTGTATTATTATGTGCGCCTGGCCGATGGCGCGTACAACTGGGCCACCATTTACCCCGACGGCCCCCGGCCCACAGTCGATAGCCAGTGCGTGCAATAGCCCCGTTTTTTGGCACCCAACCCCAGCCGCGAGGCCGTTGGCTTCGCGGCTTTTCTTTTGTTGGAACCAGGCCCTTGGCGGCCGCCGTCAACGCCAACGCCCCCGCGCCTTCCCCCAAGGGCTGACGCGGGGGTGCGATATCCACCCCGACCTGGGCCTTGTTTTACACCATCTTCTCCGCCATCGGGGGCGGGCCGCTGGCGCGGCCGCGCGGCCCTGCCCCAACCCTTTCCCCTTCGTAGGGGGGAGGGGTGAGCGCGGCCTCGTCCCTTCGCGGTGGCCAGGTTCCCCCTCCCCTACGAGGGGCTTACTTTTACACATATCTTCGCCACCATGGTTGGCGGCGGGCCGGTGGAGCGGCCATGCGGCTCAAAATCCCCCTCCCCAACCCCTCCCCCTTCGTAAGGGGGAGGGGCTGTGTGCGGCTGTGGCCTCTTCGCTGCGGCTCGTTTTCCCCCTCCCCTATGAGGGGAGGGGGTTAG
>JALSPJ010000156.1 GCA_026985995.1 Anaerolineales bacterium | reverse complement strand
GACCTTCCCGCGGTTCGGTGCCATGGAGGCGCGTCAGCCATGAGCCTCAAGCGAACTTTGCGGCGCTGGTTCCGTTATGAAACCAAACGACATGAGGCGCTGGTCGGGGGCCAGGTGGTCCCCGACCAGGCCCGGTGTGTGCAATGCGGCATTTGTTCGTATCATTGCCCCATTGGCATCGATGTGCGCCGACACGCCTGGTTGGGCGAGCCGGTGGCCGAGTCGTATTGCCTGACCTGCGGCGAGTGTGTGGCCCGCTGCCCCCGGGGCGTGTTGCGTTTCGAGCGCAGCAACCTGATGGCTTCTTGAGGAGGCAGCGATGCGCCGTTATGTCATTGTGGGAACCGGCGTGGCCGGCATTGCCGCCGCGGAGGCCATTCGCCAGGTGGACCCCCAGGGCCAGATTTTGCTCATCGGCGATGAGCCCGACGGCTATTATTCGCGGCCTGGTCTGGCCTACTTCCTCACCGGCGAGATTCCCGAAAAGCAGCTCTTTCCCTTTCGGGCCGAGGACTTTCGTCGGCTGCGGCTGACCTGGTGGCACGACCGGGTGACCCGCATCGACCCCGCGCGGCATGTGCTGCAGGTGCAAAAGCGACCCGAGCCCGTGCGCTACGACCGGCTGCTGCTGGCCACTGGTTCGGCCGCAGTGCGGCCCGACTGGCCCGGCATCGATTTGCAAGGGGTGGTCAAGCTCGACACCCTACCCGACGCGCGCACCATTCGCCGCCTGGCTCGCAAGGCCAAAGCCGCGGTGGTGGTGGGCGGCGGCATCACCGCGCTGGAAATCGTCGAGGGCCTGCTACGGCACAAGGTGCAGGTGCACTACCTGCTGCGCGGGGACCGCTATTGGCGGCGGGTGCTCGACGAAGAGGAATCGCGGTTGGTGGAGCGGCGGTTGGCCCATGATGGCGTGCGGCTGCACTATCGCACCCAGGTGGCCGAAATCCTGGGCCGCAAGGGCCGGGTCACGGGCGTGCGCACCACCGACGGGCGGGTCATTCCCTGCCAGATGGTGGCCGTGGCCGTGGGCGTGCGCCCCCGCCTGGCTCTGGCCCGCCAGGCCGGGTTGCGGACCGAGCGGGGCATCGTGGTCGACGAATTCATGCAAACCTCGGCCCCCGACATTTTCGCCGCCGGCGATGTGGCCCAGGTTTACGACCCCCGCGCGGGCCGCGCGGTGCTGGATGTGCTGTGGCCCGTGGCCCGGCGGCAGGGTCAAACCGCGGGCTACAACATGGCCGGCCACACCACCGCCTACCGCCGGGGCACGCCCCTGAATGTCACCCGGTTGGCCGGCGTCACCACCACCATCGTTGGCCAGGTGGGGCAGGCCGGCCCCGAGGACGAAGACCTGGTGGGCATCATCCGCGGGGATAGCGAAGTGTGGCGCGACATCCCCGACGCCATCGTGGCCCAGGAGGGCTTCGATGTCAATCGCCTGCGGGTGATGGTGGGTCAAAAGCACCTGCTGGGCGCGGTGCTCATGGGCGACCAAACCCTCTCCCGGCCCCTCTACACCCTCATCGAGCGCCAGGTCGACATTTCCGCCATTCGTCCGGCCTTGCTGGAGGGCCGTCGGCCCGTGGCCGATGTGCTGGCCGATTTCTGGAGCCAATGGAGTCGTGACCATGGGACGCCCCGTGCGCAATAGCGAATTATGGATTGCCTTGCTGCTCATCATGGCCATCACCTTCGGTTATCTGGTGGTGGTCGGCTTGACCGGTTCCATCCCCGCGGCGGGGGAATTTTTCGGCCACAGTCTGGGGGTGGCGGGATTCGTGCTCATGCTGATGACCGAAACCCTTTACTCGCTGCGGAAGCGGGCCCTGGGCGCGCGCTGGGGCCGCATGTCGTGGTGGCTCAAATTCCACATCGTCACCGGGCTGGTGGGGCCTTACATGGTGCTGCTGCACAGCGCCTGGAAGTGGCAGGGCCTGGCCGGCATTGTGCTGCTCATGGTGGGCATTGTGGTGCTGAGCGGCTTCGTGGGGCGTTACATCTACACCGCCATTCCCCGCACGGCCGACGGCTTCGAGGTGGAAGAAGCCGCGTTGGACCGGCAGCTTCGCCATGCGGAAGCGGAGCTGCAGCGCTGGCTCCAGGCGCAAGACGCAGCCACCCGCCACCTGGCCCAGCGCCTGGCCGCATTGGATGCCCGCTGGCGCGACCCGGCCGCGCCTCGGGCCTGGCTGTGGCTGCGCTGGTGGTGGGAATGGCGCTACCGCCTGGCCTGGTGGCGCGAGAACCGGCGCTTGAGCCGGGCCGCGCGGCAGCAAGCCCGGCGCATCGAGGCCCTGCTGGCCGAAAAGCGCCGCCTGCAGCGCCAACGCCGTGCGCTGGCCGCGGCCCGCCGCGCGCTGGGCATCTGGCACGCGGTGCATGTGCCCCTGGGTATGGCCATGTTTACCCTGGCTTTCGTGCACATCGTCGCCGCGCTGTATTACGCCACTTTGTTGC
>JALSPJ010000155.1 GCA_026985995.1 Anaerolineales bacterium | reverse complement strand
GCCTGGCTGGGCCGAGGCCTGGCCGCGCTGCGGGCGCGCTTGGGGCCGCGGCCTTAGCCGCCCGGACGGGGCAGGGGGGAAGTTGGTGGTTGGTGGTTGGTCGTTGGAAGTTGGTGGTTGGAGGTTAGAGGTTAGAGGTTGGTGGTTGGAAGTTGGCGGGGGGCAGGTGCCGCGCGTTGCTCTCTGCTGTCTGCTGCCCGCTCACCGCTTATTTTCATCCGCGGTTATCCGCGTGTATCCGCGGTTTCATCTCCCAGGCGCAACACGCTGCGCCCCTACCGGGCCGGGCGACCAGCCAGTCGCCCCTACCGGGCTCCCTGCTGTCTGCTGTCTGCTCATTGCTATTTTCATCCGCGGTTGCATCCCCGCGGCGGCGTTGGGGCGTCCCTACCGCGCCTATTGCGCCGTCAAGTCGCGCAGCACCTCGGCCAGCACCTGCACCGCGCGGGCGTATTCGTCCAACGCTAAGTGCTCGTGGGGGGTGTGATCCAGCGCGGCATCGCCGGGGCCGTAGGCCACCGCGGGGCACTGCCACACGGGGGCCACGATGTTGAGGTCCGCGGTGCCGGTTTTGCGCACCAGGCCGGGCCGCGCGCCCTGGGCCCGAATGGCCCGCAAAAAGGCCCGCACCAAGGGCGTGCGCCGGTCCGCCACATACGCGGGGATGGGGTAGCCGTGGGGTTCCACCGTGGCGTGGTGGGCGGCCAGATGCTCCCGCAGCGCGGCGTACCAGCGTTCGGGGGACCAATCGAGGGGCAGTCGTGCGCCAATGTGCAGCTCGGCCCATTCTTCCAGGCCGTCGCCGCCCGAGGCCAGGCCACGCAGGGTCACCTGCAGGCGGTCGAAGTGCTTTTCGCGACCCTGGTTCGCGTTTTCCACCCAGGCGCGCAGGGCCAGCCAGGCTTCCACGGCCTGCTCGGCCGCTGAGGGCGCTTCGGCCGCGGTGTGGGCCAAGGCGGTGCGCACCTGCACCCGGGCCCAGGCCGAACCCTTGTAGCCCAAAGTCACCCGGTGCCAGCGACTGGGCTCGCCGATGATGGCATAGGCCGGTCGGTGCCGGTCCACGATGTGCCGCGCGCCCACCGAATCCCGCTCTTCGTCCACCGCGGCGATGACGGTGAAGCGCCAGTTGGGCCGCGGTCCCACCTGGGCCACCGCGTCGACGAACGCGGCCAGGGGGCCTTTGGCGTCCACGCTGCCCCGGCCATACAGCACCCGCCGGCCCTGGGCGTCGGTTTCCACCCGCACAGGCACCTGGCCGGGCACGGTGTCGATGTGCCCCAGCAGCACGATTTCCCGGCTGCCGGTTCCCAACACGCCAATGGCATTGCCCACCTCGTCGATGTAGGCCCGGTCGAAGCCCAACTCGCGCATGTGCTGCACCAGCCAGGCCACGGCCTGGGCTTCGTGCCCCGAGGGGCTGGGGCGGCTCACCAGGCCCCACAGGGTGGGGGGGACTTCGGGCGGGGGAAGGGTCATGGGCTCGCTCCCTGTTGCAAGGCTTGCAGCGCGTCCTGGGCCGGGGGGTAGCCGGGGTGGGCCCGCAGCGCGCGTTGAAAATCGGCCCGGGCCGCGTTCGCGTCGCCCAAGGCCGCGTAGGCCCGGCCGCGCCAGTAGAAGGCCTCTTCGAGCACGGGTTCGCTCATGGCCTGCAGGGTGGTGGTGGCCAGACGCAGCACATCGTCGTAGCGTCCGACTTCGTAGTAAGCCCGATAAGGGCCCTCATGGTACCACATCCAGCGCCAGGGGCGTTGTTCGGGGGGCAGGGCGGCCAGGCGGGTGAAGGCCTGGTCGAACGCCTGGGCGGCCTGGGCATAGTGCCCCAGCGCGACATGACTTTCCCCCAGATTGAACCAGGCGAAAACCGCGTCGCGGCCGGTGAGGGTTTGGGTTTCCGTTTCCGCGCGGCGGGCGGCCGCGTGCCAGGCCGCGAGGGGGTCCTGGAATTGCCCCAGCAGGGTCCGCACTTCGCCATCCCGGGCCGGGGGATAGACCAGGATGTAAGTGAAATTGAAGGCCCGCCACTCGGCTTCCATTTGCGCGTAGGGCACGGCCTTTTCGGGACCGCGATAAGAATCGTGGGTGAAGAAGACCTGCCGCGCGTCGTCGTAGCCCCACACCAGCACATAGTGGCCCATCCAGCCGTCCACATTGTCGGGCTCGAAGCCCTTTTCGACCATCACGGGCAGCCCCGCGGCGATGAAGTCTCGCAGCAAGTCCAGGGAACCCGCGGGGCGGGCCAGGGCCATGTACGCGGTGTGGTGCAACACCGCGTCCACTATCTCGTGGGGGAAGACATTTTTGTCGCGCGGGTTGGGTTTGAGCAGGGGGGCCAGGTCTTGTTGGTTCCCTTGCCAACCCCAAACAGCCAGGGCCATGCTCAGAGTGGCCGGCGCGCAGTTGTTCCAGCGCTGGTATTCGTGCTTGGGCGGGGGCCAGGACGCGGCCTCGGGCCGGGGGGTAGGGGTGGCCACGGGCGTGGGGCTGGGCCGGGGCGTCGCCGTGGGGGCAGGCTGCGGGGTGGCCGTGGCCTGAGGGTGGGGCGTAGGGGTGGGCTGGGGGGTAGGCACGAACACCGCCTCTTGCGGTGGGCGCAGCGCGTAATACACCCGGCTGCGCAGCACCGTGGCATACCAGGCCAGGCGCGTGCGCACCGGCGGCAGCAACAAAAGCACCAGCGTAGCGGTGATGAGCCCGGCCATCCACCAGGCCCGCCCTCGGGGGTTCCGCAAGAAAAGGCTCATGGACGCAAGTATACCAATTTCTCGGGCCGCGTTAACAAATTTCTTGCACCCCCCTGGTATGCTAACCGTGAGCCCGGAAGGCCCCCTGGGGCCACCATGGAGCGTTGTGCAACTTTCCGGGCGAGCCTGAAAATAAGGAGGGAAACCCATGTCCAAGATTGTTGGCATTGACCTGGGTACGACCAATAGCGTAATCTCGGTGGTGGAAGGCGGCAAGCCCACCGTCATCCCCACCGCGGAAGGCCCCAATTTGTGCCCGTCGGTCGTCGCGTTCACCAAACGGGGTGAGCGTTTGGTCGGCTTACCGGCCAAGCGGCAGGCCATTTTGAACCCCGAAAACACCATCTACAGCATCAAGCGCTTCATTGGGCGGCGTTTCGAGGAAGTGGAAGAAGAGCGCAAGATGGTGTCGTACAAGGTGGTGAAAGGGCCGGCCGGCGATGTGCGGGTCTACATTCCGGTGACGGGCAAAGAATACACGCCCCAGGAAATTTCGGCCATGATTTTGGCCAAGCTCAAGGCCGATGCCGAGGCTTACTTGGGCACGCCGGTCACCCAGGCCGTCATCACCGTGCCCGCCTACTTCAACGACAGCCAGCGCCAGGCCACCAAAGACGCCGGCCGCATCGCGGGCCTGGAAGTCAAGCGCATCATCAACGAACCCACCGCGGCCGCGCTGGCCTATGGCCTGGACAAGAAGACCAACGAGACCATCCTGGTCTTCGACCTGGGCGGCGGCACCTTCGATGTGTCCATTCTGGAAGTGGGCGACGGCGTCATTGAAGTGAAGGCCACGGCCGGCGACACCCACCTGGGCGGCGACAACTGGGACGAGCGCATTGTCAACTACATCGCGGACGAATTCCAGAAGGAACACGGCATTGACCTGCGCCAGGACCGGCACGCGCTGCAGCGGCTGCGCGACGCGGCCGAAAAGGCCAAGATTGAGCTCTCCACCGTCACCCAAACCGACATCACCCTGACCTACATCGCGGCCGGGCCCGAGGGGCCGCTGCACCTGCAAATGACCCTCACCCGGGCCAAGTTCGAGCAGCTGACCCAGGACCTGGTGGAACGGCTCAAGGGCCCCTTCTTCCGGGCCCTGGAAGACGCGGGGCTGAAGCCCACCGAAGTGGACGAAGTCATCCTGGTGGGCGGCGCGACCCGCATGCCCATGGTGCAGGACCTGGTGCGCAACCTCACCGGCAAGGAGCCGCACAAGGGCGTCAACCCCGACGAGGTGGTGTCGGTGGGCGCGGCCATCCAGGGCGGCGTGCTGGGCGGCGAAATCAAGGATGTGCTGCTGCTGGATGTCACGCCCCTGAGCTTAGGCGTAGAAACCCTGGGCGGCGTGATGACCGTGCTCATCCCGCGCAACACGACCATCCCGGTGCGCAAGACCGAAATCTTCACCACCGCCGAAGATAACCAGACCGCGGTGGACATCCATGTGCTGCAGGGCGAACGGCCCATGGCCGCGGACAACATGAGCCTGGGTCGCTTCCGGCTGGAAGGCATTCCGCCGGCGCCGCGCGGGGTGCCGCAAATTGAGGTCACCTTCGACATCGACGCCAATGGCATTCTGCATGTGACCGCCCGCGACAAGGCCACGGGCAAGGAACAAAGCATCACCATCACGGCCTCGACCAACCTGACCGAGGAAGAAATCCAACGCATGATTCGCGAGGCCAAGCAGCACGAGGCCGAAGACCGCCGACGCCGCGAGCTGGCCGATGCCCGCAACCTGGCCGACACCCTGGTCTACCAGACCCGCAAGACCCTGCAAGACCTGGGCGACAAGGTGGCGGCCGCAGAGCGGGAGCGCATCGAGGCCAAAGTCAAGGAGCTGGAAGAGGCCATGAAGGGCGAGGACCTGGCCCGCCTCAAGGAGCTCAACCAGGAAGTGCAGCAGATGCTGCACACCCTGAGCCAGCAGCTGTATGCCGCGGGCGGCGGTGGGCCCACGGGCGGCGCGACACCCGGCGCGGGCGCGGCCCCCGGCGGCGATGGCGGGCCGCAGGCCCAAGGCGGCGGCAGCGACGAAGATGTGGTCGAAGGCGAATTCCGCGAGGCGTAATCAGGCCCGCCGTGCACCCTCCCCGGCCCTGGGGTGAACCCCCGGGGCCGGGCTGGTTTAACCCTCGGGGAAGCGGCAGGGCCCTCGGGCTCCTGGGTCACGGCTGGCGGGCGTAGAAATAGCGATAGAGCTCGTAAATCTCGTAAATGTGGCGAATGTAGAGGTGCGTTTCCCGATAGCGCACGATTTCGAGGAACAAATCCGGGTCGCCCCCGGCCAGGTCGTACCACACCTGGGCGTTGCCCGGTCCCGCGTTGTAGGCCGCCAGCGCGGCGTACCAATCGCCGTCGAAGCGGTTGCGCTGCTGGGCCAGGTAAGCCGCGCCAAAGCGCACGCTGACGATGGGACGATAGAGGTCGTCGGCGGTGTAATCGGGCGGCCAGCCGGCCTGCTCGGCCAGGGCCGCGCCCGTGGCCGGGATGATTTGCATCAGGCCCCGGGCCCCCGCGCCCGAAGCAATGAAGCCCTCGAACAGGCTTTCCTGGCGAATGACCGCGTACAGGTGCAGCGGGTGGAAGCCGTAGCGCTCCGCGGTGGGCACCACCAGCTCGGCGAAATAGGGGCCAAAGCGCACATGGTTGAAATACACCGGTGCGGTGAGGGTGGTGAAATCGTCCATACCGGCCAGGTCGAGCACCCGCCGCGCGGCAAAGATGGCGCTGCGGTACAAGCCCATCTGACGCAAGGGCTCGATGAGGCGGAAGGTGTTGAGCGCGTCGTCGGCATAGGTTTGGCGCAGGGCTTCCAGCTCTTGCCGTGCCGGCGCGTAGAAGCCCCATTGCCACAGCGCCTGACCGCGCTGCCAGCGTGGGTCCGCGGCCAGGGGGCCCAAGCCGAGCAAGTCTTCGTTGGGTGGGGCCAGAAAGGTCTGCCGCACCCAGGCCGCGGCCGCGCGGCGCTCACTTTCCCAATCGATGGTGGTGTCGTAGGCCACGGGCGGCTCGAAGGGCGCGCGGCCCTGCAGCAGCGCGTGGGCCCGCTGGCTGTAATACCCCGTGGGGTCAGCCATGGCCGCCTGGTTCCACGCGTCCCGAGCCGCCTGGTCGTCGCCCTGGGCCGCGGCCACCTTGCCCAGCCACAAATACAGCCCGGCCCGGGCGTCGGGTTCCCGCACCACTGCTAAGGCCTCGTAGAGCACGCCGCGCGCGGCCTCGTAATTGCCTAAGCGGTAGAGGGTGACCGCGGCCAGCCGCGCGGCCCGGCCCGTGCGGTTCGAGGCCGGATATTCCCGCAGGATGCGCACCCACAGCTGCGCGGCCAGGTCCAGCTGGCCGGCCCGCTCGGCCACCTGCGCGGCGAAGAAGAGAAAGTCGGCCGCCCGGGGGTGGGCCCCCGCGGCGTCGACAAAGCCGGTGAAAGTGGCGATGGCCCCGTCGTAGTCGTCCAGGTAGGCCCATTGGGTGTAGCCTTTTTGCTCCCAGGCGGTGTCCCACCAGGCGTCGTTCGGGTGCTGGGCGATGAGGCGGTCCCATTCGTCGATGGCCGCGGCCGGTTCCCCCGCGGCCCGCAGGGCCAGGGCTTTGTAGTGGTGGGGCGTGCCGTCATGGCCCGGGTCGTTGGCAATCACCCGGTCCAGCGCGGCAATGGCCAGGCCATATTGCCCGGCGAAGAAATCCACCAGGCCGCGGGACAAATCGTCCACCGGCTGTTCGGCCTGCACCAGGGCCACCAGGGCCTGGTAAGCGTAAGGGCTGGTGGGGAACTGGGTCACCAGGCGCTGGTAAAGCGCGTAGCCCTGGGCCGGGTTTTCCTGGGCGAAGTGCACCTGGGCCCAATGGTAGAGGGTTTGCGCCCGCTGGGCGTCGTTTTCGGCCAGGTTGAGGGTGGTTTGGAACGCGGTGTGGGCTTCGTCGTAGCGCTGGTCTTCGTAGAGGGCCCGGGCCAGGCCCAAATAGAGACCAAACACCCGCGGGGGGAAGGGGTCGGCGTCCAGCGCGGCCTGATAGGCGCGGGCGCTTTGGGCGTAAAGCCCGGCGTTGAACCACGCGTCGCCGGCCCACTCGTAGAGGTAAGGGGTGAGGGAACCGGCGATGGGCGCGGCCATCTCGAATGCGGTGGCCGCGTCGGCATAACGCTGCAAGTGGGCGTAGGTCCAGCCCAAATACGCGTAGGCCTGGGGCGCGGCCGGGGTATGCGGGTATTGCTCGACCACCTGGCGCAGCACTTCCAGGGCTTCGGGGTAGCGCCGCGCGGCGTAGAAAGCCCGGCCCAAGCCGGTAAGGGCCTGGGCCCGGGCCGCGTCGGTGGTGGCCTGGGCCAGCGCGGCCCGAAACGCGTCTTGGGCGGCATCCCAATCGCCGTAGAAGAGGGCCTGCTCGCCGGTATGGGTCAACGCGGTGAGGTCCGGCGTGGGCACGGGCGTGGGGGTGGGCTGCGGCGTGGGGGAAGGTGAGGCCGTGGGCGTGGGGCTGGCGAAGTAAGGCAGCGCGGGCTGCGCGGGGTTGCCGCCCCGCAGGGGCAGGGTGCAGGCCCAGGCCAGGCTCAGCCACAGGGCAGCCAGCCAGGCCCAGCCCCCTCGCCAGCCGCGGCGGAACGCGATGGCCACAACGCGCGCGGCCGGTCGTTCGCGGAGCCGGTTCCCCAAAACCCTCACAACCGACATGGCGGGCGATGCTCCACCCGATGGTGCTCGGCCGCGACGATGGCCAGAATGGTATCGACGGCCTCGTCCAGGCGGCCTTCGCGGTTGACCACCGCGTAGTCGAACTCGGGCAGGTGCTGCAGCTCTTTGCGGGCCATGGCAATGCGCAGGGCCAGCGCGTCTTCGTCTTCGGTGGCCCGGGCCCGCAGGCGGTGCACCAGTTCCTCTTCGGTTTCGGTGGTGAGGAAGATGAGCACCGCCTGGGGGCACAATCGACGCACTTTGTGCGCGCCCTGCACATCGATGCGCATGATGACATCCTGCCCCCGCTGCAACGCGGCCCGCACCGGCGCTTTGGGAATGCCCTTGTAATCGCCGTAGACGATGCTCCACTCCATGAGCTCGTCGTGCTCGATGAGGCGGGCGAATTCCTCGGGGGAATAGAAGTAGTAGTCCACGCCGTGCTGTTCACCGGGCCGCGGGGGGCGGGTGGTGGCGGTGACCACGAAGTGGAAGGGCGCGCCCCGGGCCTTGAGGCGCTTGAGCACCGAATCTTTGCCCACGCCCGACGGGCCCGAGATGACCACCAGGAGGGGGTAGCGCGGGGGAAGGGTGAATTTGGTCATGAGCCGGCCTCGAAATGCGGGTATAATGACCTGGCTTCCCCGGCAAAGCATTTTGCGCTTGGAGGGGTCGCCATGCCCGAGTATACCTACCAGTGTGAAGATTGTACCCGAAGTTTTCGCCTGCGGCTGTCGTATGCCGAGTATGGACGGGTGCCCGTGCGGTGCCCCTACTGCGGTTCGGAACGGGTGCGCCGGCGCTATGGGCGGGTGGCCGTGTTGCGCGGGGGCGATGTGGACCTGGACGCGCTGGCCGAAGACCCCGCCGCGTTGGACGCGCTGGAAAAGGACCCCCGCACCCTGGCCCGGGTGATGCGCCGCATGGGCGAGGAGCTGGGCGAAGACCTGGGCCCCGAGTTCGACGAGGTGGTTTCGCGGCTGGAAAAGGGCCAAACGCCCGAGGAAATCGAGCAAGCCTTGCCCGAGCTGGCCGACGAAGCCCCGGCCGAGGCCGACACCGAGCCCGGCGCCGCGGGAACCGACGCCGAGCCCCCTTCAACTTCCGACGACGCGGGCGCCTGAGCCCCGCGCGTTGGCCTTTGGGAGCACGCCATGCAGTTTGAACCCGTCATTGGCCTGGAAGTGCACGCGGAGTTGCAGACCCGCTCCAAGATGTTCTGCGCCTGCCCGGTGGTGGACCTGACCACGGCCGAGCCCAACACCGCGGTGTGCGAAGTGTGCGCGGCCCTGCCCGGCACGCTGCCGGTCATCAACGAGCAGGCCGTGGACTATGCCCTGCGGGTGGCCCTGGCCCTGGAATGCCAGGTGCGCCGGGTGAGCGTGTTCGCCCGCAAAAATTACTTCTATCCCGACCTGCCCAAGGGCTATCAAATTTCCCAGTACGAACTGCCTTTGGCCCAGCACGGCCGGTTGTGGATTCGCACCTCCCAGGGCGAACGCGCGGTGCGCATTCGGCGGGTGCACCTGGAGGAAGACACGGGCAAGCTCACCCATGTGCAGCGGGACGGCGAGACCTATTCCCTGGTGGATTTGAACCGGGCCGGGGTGCCCTTGCTGGAGATTGTGTCGGAACCCGACATGCATTCGGTGGAAGAAGTGCGGGCCTACGCCACCGCGCTGCGGCAGCTGCTGCGCTATCTGGGCGTCAACTCGGGCGATATGCAAAAGGGCGTCATTCGCTTCGAAGCCAATGTGTCGGTGCGCCCCGCGGGCAGCCAGGCGCTGGGCACCCGGGTGGAAATCAAGAACCTGAACAGCTTTCGGGCCCTGGAAGAAAGCGTGGCCTACGAAATTCGGCGGCAGATGGCCGTGCTGGAGGCCGGCGGCCGGGTGGAACAGCAAACCCTGGGCTGGGACGAAGCCCGCCGGCGCACGGTGCCCCAGCGCAGCAAAGAGGAAGCCCACGACTACCGCTACTTCCCCGAGCCGGACCTGCCGCCCCTGCAGGTGGACGATGCCTGGCTGGAACGGGTGCGGGCCGCGCTGCCCGAGCTGCCCCACGCGCGCTTCCAGCGCATGCGGCAGGCCTATGGCCTGACCCCCGCGGAGGCCGAGCTGCTCACCGCGGAGCGCGCGGTGGCCGACTATTTCGAGGCCGCAGCCCAGGCCGCGCGGCAGCAGGGCGTGCCCACCAAGATGGTGGTCAATTGGGTCACCGGCGAGCTCTTCGGCCGCCTCAATCGGGAGGGCTTGCGCATTGACGAAGCGCCCATCACACCCCAGGGCCTGGCCGATCTGGTGGCTCTGGTGCACCGGGGGGAACTGAACAAGCAGGCCGGGCAGAAGGTGCTGGCCGAGATTTTCGCTCGCGGGGGTGGGGAACCGCGCGCGGTGATGGAGGCCTTGGGCCTGCGGCAGGTTTCCGACGCGGACCAAATCGAGGTGTGGGTGGCCGAGGTGCTGGAAGCGCACCCCGCGGAGGTGGCCAAATACCTGGCCGGGAAGGAGAGCGTACTCAACTGGCTGTTCGGCCAGGTGATGCGCCGGGCCCGGGGTCGGGCCAACCCCCAGGTGGTACGGCAGGCTTTGCGCGCCGCGTTGGAAGCGCGTCGGGGATAGCCGCTGCATCACGGCCGGACGCGGCCCGCCGCGCCGGACGCAATGCGCCGCGCCCCGCCGCACCGCGGTGGTACAATCAGGAACGCAATCCGACCCGACACGGCCCAACCGGAGGTGTTCCCCATGCCTG
>JALSPJ010000154.1 GCA_026985995.1 Anaerolineales bacterium | reverse complement strand
CGCCGGGAGCCCGGCCACCAGGCGGGCCACATCGGCCTGCACCACCCGCACCCGCGGATGTTCAAACACGGGCTGCGACCAGGGGTTGCGCCGGGCCACGGCCAGCACCGCGGGGTCCAGTTCCACACTGAGCACCCACTGGGTCGTGGCCGCGGCCTGCAGCGCGGAATAACCCAGGCCGAAGCAGGTATCGAGCACCCGGCCCCGGGGGCGCAGGGCCTGCACTTTGGCCCGGGTGTCCTGCCACGGCTCCGAGCCCTGCACCCGATGCATGGGAATGCCCGAGATGAGCACGCTGGGCGCGTGGCCGGTGGGATACAGGGCCACCACCCGCTGGGTGAGTTCCGAGAAGGCCCGCACCGGCTGCCAGCCGTCGTCGGTGCCCATGAAGACCGCGTTGGGGTGCTCGGCGATGCGCCGGGCCTCGGCCCAGGGCAGGGTGACCCCGCCGGGGAAGCGGGCGGCCTGGGGGGTGAGGGTCACGGCGACCTGGGTGCGGCCCAAATCGGGGCTCAGGCGCATTTGGCTACGGCCCTGCTGCCGGCCGCGCAACAGGGCCTTGGCCTGGGTGTGCGAGAGCCAAACCGGGGTGCTCATCGCCGTGGTCGCGGCTCACTTCCCCGCGGAGACCTGGGGGGTGGAGTAGGCATCGGCCTGGGCCGCAGCCCCCACCAAACGCAGGCCTTGGCCCTCGGGGGCCAAATCCACCTGCACCGTGGCGCCGGGCTGGAATTCGCCGGCCAGCAGGGCCACGGCCAGAGGGCCTTCCACCTGCTTTTGGATGAGGCGTTTGAGGGGCCGGGCGCCGAAGGTGGGGTCGTGGCCGTGTTCGGCCAGCCAATCCCGGGCCGCGTCGGTCACTTCCAGATGCAAGTCGTGCTCGGCCAGGCGTTCCGCCACCTCTTGCAGGCGCAGGTCCACGATGCGCCGCATGGCCTCGGGCGAGAGGGGCGAGAACATGATGACCTCGTCGATGCGGTTGAGGAACTCGGGCCGGAAGGTGTCTTTGAGGGCCTTCTCGATTTTCTGCTGCGCCTGGCGCTCTTCCTGGTCGGCCGCAGCGCCCAAAAAGCCCAAACTGCCGCCCCGGCGCACGAATTCGGTGCCTAAGTTGCTGGTCATGATGATGATGGTGTTGCGGAAGTCCACGGTGCGGCCCTGGCCGTCGGTGAGGCGGCCTTCGTCGAGGATTTGCAGCAGCGCGTTCCACACCTGGGGGTGGGCTTTTTCGATTTCGTCGAAGAGGATGACCCGGTAGGGCCGCCGGCGCACGGCTTCGGTGAGCTGGCCGCCTTCCTCATAGCCCACATAGCCGGGCGGCGCGCCAAACAGCCGCGAGACGGTGTGTTCTTCGCGATACTCGCTCATGTCGACCCGCACCAGCGCGTCTTCGTCGTCGAAGAGGAACTCGGCTAAGGCTTTGGCCAGCTCGGTTTTGCCCACACCCGAAGGGCCGATGAAGATGAAGGAGCCAATGGGCCGCCGCGGGTCCTTGAGCCCGGCCCGGGCCCGGCGAATGGCGTCGGCCAGGGCGCGGATGGCTTCGTCTTGCCCCACCACCCGCTGCCCCAGGCGGGCTTCCATGTGCAGCAGCTTTTCCCGCTCGCTGGCCAGCAGCTGGGTCACCGGAATGCCGGTCCACTGGGCCACGACTTCGGCGATGGCGTTGGCATCGACCACTTCGTCGAGCTTTTGCTCGGCCTCCCAGGCTGCGCGACGGCGCTGGAAGATTTGCTGCAGGCGCAGGCGTTCGGTTTTGAGCCGCGCGGCCCGCTCGTAGTTGCGCTCCTGCCCGGCCTGTTCTTCTTCCGCGGCCAGGCGCTTGATTTCGGCCCGCAGGCGCTTGAGCTCGGGCGGCAGGGAGTTGAGGGCCACCCGCCGTTTGGCCGCGGCTTCGTCCATCAGGTCGATGGCCTTGTCGGGCAGCTTGCGGTCCGGCACATAGCGGTCGGCCAGTTTGACCGCCGCCTCCAAAGCCTCGTCGGTGAAGCGCACGCCGTGATGGGCTTCGTAGCGGTCCCGCAAGCCTTGCAGCATCTGCACCGCGACTTCCAACGGCGGTTCCTCGACATAAACCGGCGCGAAGCGGCGCTCCAGCGCGGCGTCTTTTTCGATGTACTTGTGGTATTCCTCGGGAGTAGTGGCGCCAATGCACTGCAGCTCGCCCCGGGCCAGCGCGGGCTTGAGCATGTTCGAGGCATCCAGGGGCGCGCCCTGGGCCGCGCCCGCGCCCACCACCGTGTGCAGCTCGTCGATGAACAGAATAATTTCCCCCTGGGAGCGTTTGATTTCGTCCATGGCGGCTTTGAGGCGCTCTTCAAATTCGCCGCGGAAGCGGGAACCGGCAATCATCGCGCCCAGGTCCAGAGCCAGCACCCGTTTGCCTTCCAGCATTTCGGGCACATCGCCGGCGACGATTTTTTGCGCCAGACCCTCGACGATGGCCGTTTTGCCCACCCCGGCTTCGCCGATGAGCACAGGGTTGTTCTTGG
>JALSPJ010000153.1 GCA_026985995.1 Anaerolineales bacterium | reverse complement strand
TCAACCCCTGGGCCTTGGGCGTGCTGGCCGTGGCCGCGGGGCTGTTCGTGCAGGCCGTGCGGCGACCTCGGGCGTGGGGCTGGCTGGCGGCCGCGGCCGCGGGGTTCATCGTGGGTTCGGTGTTCCTCTTTCACGCCCCCGGCGGCATGTTGGCCGTACACCCGGCGCTGGCCTTCGTCGCCTCGGTGGGCGTGGGCGGCTACTTTTGGCTCGCGGTGCGCAAGGCCTTGGAGGCCATGCGTCGCCCGCCGGTACAGGCCTTGGATGCGCTCATCGGCCAGGTGGGGGAAGCCCGCACCCGGGTGCATCACGAGGGTACGGTGTATGTGGCCGGCGAGCTGTGGAGCGCGCGCAGCCCCTGCCCCATCCCCGCGGGTGCGACGGTGCGGGTGGTGGGCCGTGAGGGCTTCGTGCTGCTGGTGGAACCCTGGGCCGAGGCCCCGGAGGGGTGTTGACCGTATTTGGGTTGCAGCAAGGCGAGGTTGGTGGGCGGCCCCTGGTTCGTGCTGCGGTATGCGGTAGAATACTGGATGCCAAGCGGCGCGAAAGGCGTGCGCCGCGAGGGGCGTAGGGGCGATGGGATTGTGGGGTGACCATGGGCGTGGCGGCGCTGAGCGCGGGCCCGCCGCGGCCTCAGTTCGTTTGCCTTTCCCCTTTGCAGGAGGTTTGCCATGATGTTCGCCCCGGTGATGCAATCGGGCATCGGCGCCAGTATCGCGCTGTGCCTGGTGTCCATCCTGTTCCTGTTTTTGCTGTCGGCCCTGGTGCAGGCCGTGCGCATCGTGCCCGAATACAAGCGCCTGGTGGTCCTGCGCTTCGGGCGGGTGGTCGGCGCCAAGGGCCCCGGCCTGGTGCTGCTCATTCCCTTCGTCGACAAGGCCATTTCGGTCGACCTGCGGGAGCGGGTGCGGGAGGTTCCCCACCAAACCTGTATTACCAAGGACAACGCGGCCATCGCGGTGGATTTCGTGTGGTACTACAAGGTGCTCGACCCCGTGGCCAGCGTGGTCAAGGTGGAAAACTTCGAGGAGTCCGCGGGGAACATGGCCACCACCACGCTGCGGGCCGTTATCGGCGGTATTTTGCTGGACGATGTGCTTTCGCAGCGGGAGTACATCAACAACATGCTGCGCACCCGGCTGGACGAAGTGACCGAACGCTGGGGCGTGAAGGTCACCAATGTGGAAATCCGCGAAATCGTGCCCCCGCGCGAAATCCAGGAGGCCATGAACCGGCAGATGTCTGCGGAGCGGAACCGCCGGGCGTTGGTGACCGAATCTTTGGGCAAGAAGGAAGCGGCCATCAATGTGGCCGAGGGCGAGAAGCAGGCGGCCATTCTCAAGGCCGAGGGCGAGAAGCAATCGGCCATTTTGCGGGCCCAGGCCGAGCGGGAGGCCCAGCTGCTGCGGGCCGAAGGCTACGCGCTGGCCCTGGCCAAGATTTTCGAGGTCGCCCAGGGGCTGGACCCCAAGACCATGACGCTGCAGTACTTCGAGACCCTCAAGGCCTTAGGCCAGAGCGACGCCACCAAGATGGTGTTCCCCATGGAGTTCACGGACCTGCTGCGCTCCTTCACCGCGCTGCGCCGGGAAAGCGACCAGTCCGACCAGGCCTGAGCGCGCGGCCAACGCCGGTTCCCCAAAAGCCAACGGCCCCCGCCAACACCGGTGGGGGCCGTCGTCGTTGCAGTCAGGGTTGCGCGGCTCAGTGGTGATGGCCGCCTTCGCCGTGCACATGGCCGTGGGCCAGCTCTTCGGGGGTGGCTTCCCGCAGGCCCACCACTTTCACCGTGAAGTGCAGGGTTTTGCCCGCCAGGGGGTGATTGAAGTTGAGCACCACGCTGTCGTCTTTGACCTCGTGGATGGTGGCATTGTACACCTGGCCGCTTTGGTCGCTCAGCTGCAGCTGCACGCCGGGTTCCAGCGTGATGTGGGGCGGGAATTCGCTCTTGGGCAGGGCGATGAACGCGTTGGGGTCCTCGACGCCGTAGCCTTCTTCGGGCCCCACGGTCACTTCTTTGCTTTCGCCCACGGCCATGCCGCTGATTTCCTTTTCCAACCCGGGGATGAGTTGGCCCTGGCCGTGGATGTAGGAGAGGGGGCCGTGCGCGGCGGACGAATCCACCACCTCACCGTCCACGGTGAGGGTGTATTCGATGGTCACCACATCGTTGTCTTGCACGGTGCGGGGGGTTTGCGAGTTGTCGCTCATGCTTTTTCCTTTCAAGGGGAACCGGGCGGGGGGGCGGCCCCCCGCGGCGAATACGACATGGTCATTGTAACACACTTTGCCTGGTTGGGCGCGGCGAGTGCGGTAGAATAAAGGCCGTTTGGAGGTGTGGCTTGACCAGGCCGTCGTCGTCGTTGGTGGTTTGGTGGCGTTCGCTTTCTGCGGCGCAGGCGTTTGTGTTGGGCGCGCTGGTGGCCGCGGCGGTGTTGGGCCCGCCCACCGCGCTGTGGGCCTTGTGGCGGGTGCAGCCCCCGCTGGCCGCGGCGCAGCCCACGGC
>JALSPJ010000152.1 GCA_026985995.1 Anaerolineales bacterium | reverse complement strand
CAACCAGGGCAAATTCTCAACGCCGCGCTGGCCGCCCTGGCCGCACTGCGGGAACGCTGGCCTCAGGGCAACGCGGTGGTGCATGTGCTGGGCGAAGGCCCCCTGCAGCGCATGTTGCTCGAGGCCGGCTTTCAAGTCACCACCGGCCCCCGGGCCGACGCGGTGGTGGCCGCACTGGACCGTTCCTGCACTTACGCCAAGCTGGAACAAGCCACCTACGCGCTGCGCGGGGGCGCGTGGTTCATCGGCACCAATCCCGACCGCTCCTATCCCACCCCCTACGGTCTGGCCCCCGGCGCGGGCGCGTTGCTGGCCGCGCTGGAAGCCGCCAGCGATGTCAAACCCACCATCGTGGGCAAACCCGAGCCCTGGCTCTTTCGCCTGGCCCTGGAACGCCTGGAGGCCGAGCCCCACCAGGTGCTCATGGTGGGCGACCGCTTGGAAACCGACATCTCAGGCGCGCAACGCCTGGGCATTCCGGCCGCGCTGGTGCTCAGCGGGGTGACCACCCGGCAGCAGGCCGAGGCCTGGCAGCCTCCGCCCCACCTCATCGCGCCCGACTTCGCCGCGGTGGTAACCTGGCTGGAACGCCGCCGCGGGCCGGCGCGCCAGGTGCTGCCGGGCCGCCACGCGCCGGTTTAATCCCGGCCCACCAACTCGGGAGGCTCGTTTGGTCCCGCGCCTCGACATCGTCTACGCGCCCGCCGGCGGCGGGCATCGCAGCGTGGCCCTGGCCCTGCAGGCCGGTTTCCGGCGCCGCGCGCCCCGCATCCCGGTGCGGGTGGTGGATGTGCTACCCTACACCCCGCCGCCGTTCCGCTACTTCGACCGCATCTACCCCCACCTCACCCGGGGCCGGGCCTGGCCCTGGGCCGCGCTCTACGCCCTTACCAACGGCCGTCGCCGAACCGCGTTCCTCAGCCGCTTAGGCGCGCCCCTGCTGGCCCGCACCCTGCCCCGCATGTGGCAGGAACCCGGCCCGCCCGCGCTGCTCCTCTCGGTCTACCCCATCCTCAACCGGGACCTGGCCCTGCTGGCCCACCGCCACCGCGTGCCCTTCGTGGTGCTCATTACCGACTTAGGCACCGCACACCCCGCCTGGCTGGCCCACGACGCGGCCGTGCACACCTACCTGGCCCCCAGCGCGGAAATCATGGCCCTGCTGGCGGCCTGGGGCGTGCCGCCCACGCAGCGGGTGCAGGTGGGCCTGCCCGTGCATCCGGCTTTTTTGGAACCCATCTCCGAGCGGGCCGGGCTGCGCCGCGAACTGGGGCTGCAACCCGACCGGCCTGTGGTGCTGCTCATGGCCGGAGCCGACGCCGCCGGCCCCCTGGAGGCCTTTGCCACCGCCATCGACCGCGCCGCGCCCCATGTCCAGCTGGTGGTCATCACCGGCCGCAACGCGGCGCTGCGCGCCCGCCTGCAGCGCCGCGGCTGGCGGGGCGCCGTCCGCATCCTGGGCTTTGTGACCGACATGCCCCGCTGGATGCACGCCGCGGACCTGCTGCTGACCAAGGCCGGGCCCAGCACCATCGCCGAGGCCCTGGCCGTGGGCCTGCCCATGATTCTCATCGGCCACCTGCCCGGCCAGGAAGCCCGCAACCCCGCGTTCGTCACCCGGGTGGGCGCGGGCGTGTACGAACCCCGCCCCGAACGGGCCGCGGCCCTGGTGGCCCAATGGACCCGGCCCGGGGACCCCACCCTGGCCCACATGCGGGCTGCGGCCCAGGCCACCGACTTCCGCCGGGGCACCTGGCAGGTGGTGGATTTTCTGCGCCGCCTGCTGCCCGCGTCCCCGGCCGCAACCCCTTCCCCCGGAGGAACCCCATGATTGACCTGCGCAGCGACACCGTCACCCTGCCCACCCCCGCCATGCGGCGGGCCATGTATGAAGCCGAGGTGGGCGACGATGTGTATGGCGAGGACCCCACCGTCAACCGCCTGGAAGCCTTAGCCGCGGAGATGTTGGGCAAGGAAGCCGCGCTGCTGGTGACCTCGGGCACCCAGGGCAACCTGGCCGCGGTGCTGGCCCATTGCGGCCGCGGGGACGAGGTCATCGTGGGCGACCTGGCCCACATGTATCTCTACGAGCAAGGCGGCATGGCCGCGCTGGCCGGCGTACACCCCCGGGTGGTGCCCAACGCGGAAGACGGCACCCTGCCCCTGCAGCAGGTGGAAGCCGCCATTCGGCCCGACAACATCCACTTCCCCCGTACGCGGCTGATTGCCGTGGAAAACACCCACAACCGGCGCTATGGCGCGCCCTTAGGCCCCGACTATTTGCGCCGGCTGCGGGCCCTGGCCGACCGCCACGGCCTCAAGGTGCACATGGATGGCGCGCGCATCTTCAACGCCGCCATCGCGCTGGGCGTGCCGGCGCGAGAGCTGGCCGCCTACGCCGACACGGTCATGTTCTGCCTGAGCAAGGGGTTGAGCGCGCCCGTGGGTTCCATGCTGGTGGGCCCGGCCGAGTTCATCGCCGAAGCCCGGCGGGCCCGCAAGGTGC